>DVEB01000108.1 GCA_015295905.1 Synechococcales cyanobacterium M55_K2018_004 | reverse complement strand
TTGTTTGAGTGAGGGGCGCACGGAGTGCGCCCCGAGAGCAGGATACAAACATACAACATAGGACGGGTCAGTGTGTTACAAACCCTGCAGGGACTGGTACTGGCACTCAGCTACGTTGGACTGGGGTTGGGGTATTTTCCTGGATTACGGATGAATCGGGCCACAATTGCCCTGGTTGGTTCCGCATTGCTGATTGCCTTGGGAACCCTTAACCTGGAAGCCGCTTGGATGGCAATTGACCCATCGACTATTGTTTTTCTGTTGAGCATGATGGTGGTCAATGCTTACCTGTCCTATGCAGGCTTCTTCCAACTGGCGCTAGTCTATTTGCTACGGCTCACGCGGAGCCCCTTGGGGTTGCTTGTGTGGCTCACGTTGGGGACTGGTGTACTCTCTGCGTTTTTCCTGAATGATACCCTCGCCTTGATCAGTACCCCCCTGACGCTGCAACTGACCCGTGCGCTGGGCCTCAGCCCAATTCCCTACCTGCTTGCGATCGCTGGAGCTACGAACATTGGCTCACTGGCAACCCTCAGTGGCAACCCACAAAATATCCTGGTTGGTTCCTTTTCTGGTATTCCCTACCTAGTGTTCATGCAAGCATTGATGCCAGTGGCGATTGCGGGTCTGGCAGTGCAAATTGGGTTGCTATGGTTGCTCTATCCATCCGTGCGATCGCTCAAGCCCTGCACCCCTGAAAAACTTTCCCGGTTACGATTGCATCGCCCGTTGCTAATAAAAACATTGCTTGTGACCAGCCTATTGCTCACGGCCTTTGTTGTTGGCCTGCCCCTGGCAGAGTCTGCTTTTCTAGCTGCAGCGACCCTGCTGGTGACGCGGCGAATTAAGCCACAGCGGGTCTTAAAAGAAGTGGACTGGTCATTACTTGTTTTGTTTTCTGGACTGTTTATTCTGACCAAGGCAGTGCAATCTTTGGATGGGTTGAATCATCTCTCAGGTTGGGTCACCCATCCCGTTGGCCTATTGTCCACGGTCACAATTCTGTCAAACCTGATTTCTAATGTTCCAGCCGTGCTGCTACTCAATACCTTGATTGCTCAGAATGATACGCAGAACTGGTTGCTGCTGGCGGCAGGGTCTACGTTGGCGGGCAACTTAACGCTGTTTGGCTCGGTGGCAAATCTGATTACTGTCGAAGCGGCCAATTCCCAAGGACATCCCCTATCGTTCTGGGAACATTTACGCTTTGGGTTACCATTGACGATACTCACACTCATGATCACGTTGTTCTGGGTGACCACTCAATAGCCCGAACATCGAGCAGTGCCCATGTTGCACCTCTGGTGTGGTTTTAGCTTGCTCCTGGCAGGCTAAAACCACACTACACCCCCACTAGGCTTTTTATACCGACTCCGTCGGTGAGTGAGTTGGGTTATTGTATCCGATCCACCCGGTTTCATCGGGATGAAGCACAGCCAAGTAGCGCAAGACTCTAAACCACTTTTTTGCGCTTACCTGTGGTTAAATGCATTGGCTTTCTATCGGTTGTTGCAGCAGTCGTTGATTTTGTGCGAGTTCTCCGCTTTTCCGCCGTTTGTGTGGGTTCAGCCGACTTGCTGCGCGAGCCGCGTTGGCGGGGCGTTGGGGCTGTTTCTGCGATTGCCAGGGTGGCCTCTGGTTTCGGTGTGGTTGTCTTGGGGGGCCGTCCGCTCCTCCGTTTGGGGACTGTTTCCGTCGGCGTTGGTGGTGATTCTGAGGACTCTTCAGTTAGGGGGGGAGTGGAGCTAGCTTGGCGACGACGACCTTTGGCGGGTTTTGTCCTATCGGTTTTTTGAACCGCAGACAAATAGGACTTGAGTGAGGTGGGACTGATCTTAATCCCTTGGGTACTCAGCATCTCTGCCACTTCTTCGTAGCTGTAACCGCGATTGAGCGCAGTGATGATTGTATCCTTAAGTGCAGCGACGGCTTCCTTGAGGGAAAGATTTTCTCTAGGTTTTTCTGGCAAATTTTGCAGTGCGGTGTTTGCTGCATCAATCGTGGTTCTAGAAAGCGTTGCTGAAGAACGTCGTCGGGGAGGCATAGGCTGAGTCCTACATGACAAATTTTCTTCTTTCATCCTACCCAAATCTAATCATTGATCATGAAACCTCTTGTGTGAATGTTGCACTGCAACGCCGCATTACATTCACACCCTTAGGCAAGTTGCATACGGGAGGTCTATCAAAAATATGAACTTAAAAGTCTATGGTTGAAAGTCTATTTTTGATTTTTTGATGCCTCTCTTGAACTTTGTTAGTCAAATAGAACCACAAACTCTGTGGCGCTGCGCGCTCATGATGTAAAAAGTTTTTTGTGAGAACCCCTGCACAGCGGGGGTTCTCACAAAAAACTTTGTCTACCTCGTTGCTTGCTTGCCACCAAGTGGGAAAGACAGATTGTAGGCTTTGATATCGCCAGTGTGAGCAGGAAGTCTCTACGTTGTTAGTGGAACAAATTCATTCTGTCTTTAACAGGTCTGAATCAACGGATTTGAATTAACGTGTTCTGTAGAGGGAGAACCCCCATGACTGACTTCTTTCCTATTCTTGGCCTTGACCACCTAGAATTCTACGTTGGCAATGCACGACAAGCCGCAACCTACTATGAGATGTTGTTTGGGTTCACCCGGACGGCGCAGCGGGGGCTGGAAACTGGCAGCCGAAAAGTGGCGTCCTATCTCTTAGAGCAGGGAGACATTCGGTTTGTCTTGAGTACGGCACTGAGCCCTGCCCATCCACTAGCGGAGCAGGTGTTGCAACACGGTGACCATGTTGGTGTGATTGGGTTGGCGGTGCCCGATGCGATCGCGGCCTACCAGCAAGCAACTGCTAGGGGCGCTGTGGGCGTGATTCCTCCCACACTGGTGGAAGATCACTGCGGATTGCTGCGTTACGCTGCAATCCGGGCTTATGGAGATGTCCTGCTGAAATTTGTGGATCGACGCGATTACCACGGCATCTTTGCACCTGAATTTCATCCCGTAACATCTACCCGGTCAACGCTGGCAGTGGGTCTACAGACCATCGATCACATTGTTGGTAACGTTGGACTGGGTGAAATGGATCAATGGGTGAAGTTTTTTGCTGACGTCATGGGCTTTGAGTTGTTGGTCAGTTTTGATGACAAAACGATCTCCACCGAATACTCTGCACTGATGTCAAAGGTGATTCAAGATGGTTCTGGCAAAATTAAATTACCGATCAATGAACCAGCAACTGGTAAACGTAAATCTCAAATTGAGGAATATCTGGAATATCACCAGGGAGCAGGGGTGCAACATATCGCACTTGCCACTCAAAACATCATCGAGACGGTCTCAAGGTTGCGAGATGCAGGGGTTGAGTTTTTGCGAGTGCCCCCCACCTACTACGAAACGCTAGGAGCACGCGTTGGCCAGATCAATGAGCCGATCGATCGCTTGGCCGAGTTAGGCATTCTCGTCGATCGTGACCAAGACGGCTATCTCCTCCAGATCTTTACTCAACCCGTTCAAGACCGTCCTACCTTGTTCTTTGAGATCATCGAACGTCACGGTGCTCAAAGCTTTGGGGAAGGCAATTTCAAATCTCTGTTTGAGGCGATCGAACGCGAACAGGCACTCCGGGGTAATTTGTAACTCCTAGCCCTAGGGTTATATGGCGCTACGCACTCATGATGTAAAACGGTTTTTGTAGGCAACTCCGCGCAGTGCCCGCAAAGCGTTTTGTCCTAACCGATGCGTGTAACGCTATAGCGGTTGCTATCTGAGTAGGAACGGGGGTGCAGGGACGGCTCCCACGCCGGGGAGCCGTCCCTGCACCTTTTTGTTTGATATGATGGGCAAAGTGCTTGTCCTGCAATGTGCCTGACCCGCTGCCCTGCTGTTTATGGAAATTTCGAGTAAAAGTGAATACGCCCTCCTGGCAATGATTGAAGTTGCTTCCTGCTATGGCAAAGGAGAACCTGCTCAGATTCGTCAAATTGCCGCCCAACAAAATATTCCTGACCGCTACCTCGAACAACTCCTGGCCACGCTACGTCGGGGTGGGCTGCTCCGAAGTGAACGCGGTTCTAAGGGGGGGTACTTTCTGACTCGTCATCCCAAAGAAATCACGTTGTTGGATGTGATTGTTTGTATGGAAGGAACCGTATTACAGAAGCAGGGCACTACTCCCAGCACGGGTCATGCAGCACGGGATGTGGTTTTAGAAATTTGGCAAGAGTCGCAGCAGGCTGCAAACGATGTCCTGAAGCAGTATTCGCTCCAGGATTTACTAGACCGTTTGGAAACCTATGAGAACCTAAACCTGATGTATTATATCTGATGCTCAGTAGATTACAAATGCAGCTCAAAATCGAGATATGGCGCTACGCGCTCATGGTGTAAAACGTTTTTTGTGGGCAACCCCGCGCAGTGGGAGTGCCCACAAAACGTTTTGTCCTAATCGATGCGTGTAGTGCTATGAACATTAACTCGGTTTGAGGGGGTTGATATTTTGGAATGTGGATAAGTGGAAGGTGAATAAGTGGCGTGAACAGAGCTAAACAGCTTGTGTTGATAGCCTTTTAGGATGGTTTAGGCTTGCAGCAATAGCACTGCGGAACGTTCGTTTAAAGTGCATTTTGCAGTGCAAGTCGTGAAATCAAGCCAAGATCCAATTGACAGGTGGATGATAGGTGAGGCCAACATCACTTTATACTTTGCAATACAAAATAATCAATCCATTCTCCAAACACTAGCCCGACTAGGGCGACGCTGATCAGCACAAACCAGATTTCTTGACGGCTGAACTGGGCGACTGCCATTTCCTGCCAGGCCAGAAATGTGGCCAAAACGGGGATGATTACAATTGTGGGTAGAACAGGGAAGATGGCACTCAGGGTAATGAAAAGACTGATTGCCAGAGACACTAGGAACATCTGTGGAAGGTGCCCCAAAATTCCACCAAACCAGGGAGTCTTGACCCATGCAACGACCGGAATGACAAAGCTGAAAGCAATCCCAAGAAACCAGAGGATGTGATGGAGCGATAACTGCCATCCAACCAAAATATACCCCAGTCCTAGAAGTGCGATCGCCAGTTTCAGCGTTTTGGGACTGGACTGATACTTGCTGTGAAGGTCGCTGAAAGATAGCATGATTGCAGTCTCCAACTCAAAAATTGGCTCAATCGACATGGACGATGAGTTTTGAGTTTGCCGATGATTATGTCGAATCACGACCTTGGAACTTTCCCAGACTTTGTGGGCCAACTGCTGTCTGCAGAGCCTATAAAGCCGTTCCCTGCGTGAAGGCGTACATACAGCACTCCCCCACCCAACTGAAGCGAGTCAAATTCACGTTTGGAATGTCTTTATTGTAACAGGCGCTTTCCGCTCCTGACTTGTCAATTGCTAAGCGACTGTTGGGTGACTGGTGGTTGTCGCTAAAGGGCTGCTCCCAATTGTGGGATGCTCCCATTAATCAATCTTGGCTCTGAGCGCAAAACAGTGTCAGGGTAGTCCGGGATAGAGGGTGTGTTCATTGTTCGGACATAGCCTCTGAGATTCAAAGCAGTTTAAAAGCAGCCTCTGTGTGACATGAAACCTGCCCTTCGATTCGGCCTCTTGTTTGTGTTGGCGATCGCCCTTGTGTGTTGCCTCCTGCACCCTGGGCACGGACAAACTCCCGCCCCTAGGCGTGGTGCTCCCCTTTCAGCCCTGCGCTTGGATCCCCAACGACTCCGCGCCACTCTCGACCAAGGGGATGTGGCAGGTGCTGTGCAGCAGCTTGAGCAGGGTTGGCTGCAGCAGTTTGAGGAATATTACCAGTGGTCACTCCGGAGTAATCTCTTGCCGCCAGACCAGATTGCTCAAAGCCTGTCGCGCATCCAACGATTGACTGGCCAACGGTCGGCGCTAGTGTATGCGATCGCCATTCCTGATTACCTGGAAGTGATCCTGTTGTTGCCTAACGGACGACTGCTCCATCACCGTGTGACAGCAGCTCCTCCCCCAGTTGTTGAGGCAGTCTCTCGTCGTTTGCGGGCTGGCTTGGTGAATGTGAAAACGCCCACTGCGGAGTATTTACCCGCTGCCCGCCAGCTTTACCAGTGGGTCCTTGAGCCGATCAAGCCTGCCCTGACCCAACAGCGCATTGAGCATCTGATTTTTTGTTTGGGGCAGGGGTTGCGGAGCGTGCCAATGGCCGCGCTGCACGACGGCCAGCAATTTCTAATAGAGCAGTACAGTGTCAGCGTTATTCCGGCCTTCAACTTGCTGGATCGTGACCCGGCTCGTTTGCGGGCAGCCAGGGTGCTGGCGATGGGGGCCTCTCAGTTTCAGGAGCAGGAGCCGTTGCCTGCGGTGCCCCTAGAGTTATCGGCGATCGCCCAACTCTGGCAGGGTGAGGTGTTGTTGAATGAGCAGTTCACTCTGGCTCAATTCCAACGCGAGCGATCGCGCTATCCCTATGGCATTGTTCATGTGGCAACGCATGCCACGTTTGCCTCCGGTGCCGTGCAGAACTCGTTCATTCAATTTTGGGACCGCCGCCTGCGGTTGCATCAACTCTGGGAACTGAGGCTACGGCGACCAATCGTGCAACTGTTGGTGTTGAGTGCCTGTCGTACTGCTCTGGGCGATGCGAATGCAGAACTAGGGTTTGCTGGCTTGGCAGTCCAGTCTGGTGCAAAGGCCGCCGTTGCCAGTTTGTGGTCAATTTCCGATGCAGCAACGGCGATCGCCATGGTGGACTTTTATCAGAACTTGAAGACGGCTCGCACCAAAGTTGATGCACTGCGGGCTACCCAACTTGCCATGCTACAAAAACAACTGCACCTAGACAGTCCCTCAATTCAACAGACTTTTCGGAACTTTCAGATCCCTGCCAGCATCGCTAGACTGGAGCATACTGATTTATCGCATCCCTACTACTGGGCAGGTTTCACGATGATCGGTAATCCCTGGTAGGCCGACCAGTTCACACCTATCTCATTGACTGCTCTGTACGTAGCACACCTGCCACAGCATTCGCGACCTCTTCGAGATCCGCTGTCCGTACAAACTGCTGGAGAATGGTGATGTGCGGCGCATGGTTGGCATCGAGCGCGAAACCGTCCGGATAGTTCTTTCGTAACCGAGCGTTGGTTACCTGTGCCTTCTCAACCGTGGCAGCATCTGGATCTAGCAGTACATTGATTGCGATCAAGGTCATGCGGCTTCTCCTTATAGTTCATGGTGATAGTTCATGGTAAGTGTGGGTCTAGCCTGATTGACTGACAAATCTCCTGAACAATCGCTGCATCACCAGGAAATCAATTTCCTGGCTCATCGCCAAAGTTATCTAAAGATGACTGGGCCAAAGTTATCTAAAGATGACTGGACAAGAGTTTCAGTCCATTTGAATCGACTGGCGCTGTTAGCCCAAAATTTATTTTGGCGGGTGGACAATAGAGACATGAGCCTTTTGGAACTTTTGTCAGTTAATCAGGGGGCTAGCTAACAAGATGTTGGACAGGCAGGAAATCATTTGTATAACATCATGCCTGAGAATGAATGTGCTAGTGGCTGTGAAGTATTTGTATCATGACAATGTTTTGGTCAGTTGCCTGAGCATATATAAATCGTCGATTGAGTGAATTAGAAGATTCGATTCAGAAGATATCTTAAAGCGATGAAGTGTTATCCAACCTTAAAAAGCAATTTTTGAATACTCCGCAGTCAGAACCCTTTAGTTCGAATTTTGGATAATTAAACTGAACAACAACCAACATTTTATGAGTCAAAAGCAGTTCTTATCTTCAGCAATCAAACCACCCGGTCGTCCTCCCGCAAAAGACATGGTTTGGATTCCCGGTGGTACCTTTTTGATGGGATCGGATCACCACTATGCGGAAGAAGCTTCCGCCCATCGAGTCACCGTGGATGGCTTCTGGATGGATCAATATCTGGTGACGAATGCCCAGTTCCAGAAGTTTGTCAAAGCTACAGGTTATGTCACCTTTGCGGAGCGTCCAGCTAATCCGGAAGACTACCCCAGTGCCCGACCAGAAATGCTGCAACCTTCGTCCTGTGTTTTTGTTAAACCCGATCGCCTGGTTGATAAGGGCAATCACTATCCCAAAGGCAAAATGATGGCCAATACCTGGCAGGGCGAGTTTCCCTGGGAGAACCTGAAGACTGATGGCTATGAGCGCACATCCCGGGTGGCTTCCTTCCCAGCCAATGGCTATCGCCTGTACGACATGATTGGCAACGTTTGGGAGTGGACGACGGACTGGTATCAGGAGCACAACTGGATGAGGCAAGACTCCTGCTGTGGCACTTTAGTCAATCCGCGTGGGGGCGATCGCGAAGCCAGCTATGACCCTCAGACACCCGGCATCAAAATTCCTCGCAAAGTTATTAAGGGCGGTTCCTTTTTGTGTGCGCCTAGCTATTGTCGGCGCTATCGTCCCCCCGCCCGCATGGCAGAACCTCTAGACACCTCCACCTGTCATTTAGGCTTTCGATTGATTGTGCGTCCATAGATCGAGGTCTGAGATGCTCTCAACCAACTACCTTCATGCCTGCTTCAGGGTTTCTGAAGGTAATTCACCAAACATGGTTTTGTAGTCCCGGCTGAAGTGCCCCAGGCTATGAAAACCAAAGCGATTGGCGATTTCCGCGATCGCGGTTGTCTTTGGATCCGCTAGTTGCAGTTGCGTTCTGACTGACTGCAAACGCAGGGTTTTCAGATACGCCATTGGACTCACCCCAAATACCTCCTGAAACCCGTAGTTCAAGGGGCGTTCGCTGGTGTGCAATGCTGTGCAGAGCGACATTAAGGTGATGGGGGTTTCCAGATGAGTTCGCATATACTCCTCGACTTGGTTCACCAGATCAAACCGACGGGGCGATCGCAGGGACGTATCCAACCGGGGAGAAGGAGGGGGAATGGCATCGATCAGCAAGGGAATGAAATCTTCCAGGGTATGACGCGATCGGTCAGCACTCAAATACTCCGGGTGATGGAGTGCTGTATTGTATAAATTTCTCAGATAAGCCTGCACCCCATTGATCATGTCTGGAATCGTGACAAAGTTAGTTCTGAAAAAGCGAGCATTCAAATCCTTGCGTTCCATCAGTTCGGCACAGAGTTGAAACACATCTTCTGGAATCTGAGCTACACAGATGGTGCTGTTGGCAGGCACGATCAGATTCACTTCCCGCGTGGGGTCAAATCCAAATAAGGTGGTTTGGGGAATAGCGAATTTGTGGGCAAAAAAGTCCTGCTGACCGGGCTGCAAAATAAAGCTAAATTCAAGACACCCCGTTCCTTTGGCTCCAATAACGTGTAATGGGGAAGATATCTGGGTAAAAGAAAAGCTAAGCTGTTCACTCTCAATCAACAGCAAATCGCACTGCAAGGCTTTTAAGCTCAGTTGCCGAATCGTCGTTTGCCGTCGAGCATTCAATGCCTGACTCAGTGCTTCGAAGTTGCGAAAACGATACTGGAGGACAGAATGATTGGGCATCTTTACCAAATGGTTACCAAAGAGTTATAGCGGTTTTCATTCATATTGATGAGAAACAGTCACGTAGCACAAGATTCTGCTGGTTGAGGGGTTGAGTAGTGTGGTCACAGACCACACCACCGCAAGCAGCTATAAAAGATTTGATTTAAAGGCTTAAAGGTCACAGGCGAGAAATCTTGATAAATCCATATAGCGTTTTTTGCGCTAGTGAGGTATGAGGGTGCAGGGGGTATCGCCCCCTGCGTGGGGGTTCTGCCCTACTCCCTGTACTTCACCCAAGTGAAAACCGCTATATCTGGCTATATCTCTATAAATCTATAAAAAAGCAATATCTGAATACTCTACACCAAAACCATTATTAGATAATGCTAAGAATTCTGAGCTTTTGTCTTCTCAATTGCTAGCTGTAAGATTGCTAGCTGTAAGTCAAAATGCTTGTCTAGAATCAGTTTTGCAGCAATTTGACTTGTCCTAAGCGTTTGCTATAGAGAGTATGTCACCTTTGCAGGCCCTCATTCCCCAGCCCCTTCTCCCAACTTGGGAGAAGGGGAACCGAGTATCTCAAAGTCCCTCTCCTAAGTTGGGTAAGTTGGGAGAGAGATCTAGGGTGAGGGCAAGCGTGATATGCACCCTTTGCTATCAGTTCCTCTAACTCCGCTGGAGACAACCATTTATGACAACGGGCAAGAAACCAAATATTTTGATCCTCTGGGGTGACGATATTGGTTGGTGGAATATCAGCTATAACAGCCGGGGTCAGATGGGCTACCGCACTCCCAACATCGATCGTGTGGCAAACGAGGGGGTAGCCTTTACTGACTACTATGGGCAACAAAGTTGGGTAGTCCCATTTCTTAAAGGATGGAGAATAATCGGGCAATTTTGAGGGCTTTGCAGCAAGAGGCTGCCAATTTTAGGCTATTTTCTCTGTCCTTTACGAAAGGGCACTACCCTTTGTGTAGTATAACACCACCGCCATGCACTTCCGTACCCACTGTCCTGACAAACACAAAGGCAAGAGCGGCTAGGGGGATTACAACGATGTCATGGTGGCGCATGATGAACTGGTTGGCCGAATGCTCGACAAGCTGGATGAATTGGGCATTGCCGAAGACACGATTGTCATGTATTCCACCGATAATGGGGTTCACTACAACACCTGGCCCGATGCGGGAATCACCCCCTTCTGCAGTGAAAAGAACACCAACTGGGAAGGCGGCTGGCGGGTTCCGGCTTTTGTTCGCTGGCCCGGTAAAATTCCGGCAGGATCGGTAGTCAACGGTATTGTTTCGCATCAGGACTGGCTCCCCACCCTGTTAGCCGCTGCGGGTGAACCGGAGATCAAGGAAAAGCTGCTGAACGGTTACACCATCGGCGATCGCACCTACAAAGTCCATATCGATGGCTACAATATGCTGCCCTACCTCAGCGGGGAAGTGCAGGAAAGCCCACGCAATTCCCTCTTCTACTTCAGCGATGACGGGGAACTGATCGCCCTCCGGTTTGGCGACTGGAAGATGGTTCTGATGGAACAGCGAGCCAGGCAACTACAATGCTGGTTCGAGCCATTCGTGCCATTGCGAATCCCCAAAGTATTTCATCTGCGCCGCGATCCTTTTGAACGGGCCGATGAGAATTCCAATACCTACTACGACTGGATGATTTCCCATGCCTACCTGGTATATGCCATGCAGGGGCTGGTGGCACAACAAATTGAGAATTTTGTGAAGTTTCCGCCCCGCCAGAAACCCGCCTCCTTTAATCTGGATGCGGTGATGCGACAGTTAGAGGACGCTGCCGGTAGTCGTGGCCACTAACCAGGCGATCCGGAAACTGGGTTTGTTTAACAAACCCGGTTTCTCACCCAGTTCCAATTCTCAGGTTAATCTCTTATGACCGATCCCCTTGCCTCCTGGAATGATGGGATTGCCAAACGGGCAATTCTGGATTTTGTCGCGCAGGTAACCACACCCGACAGCCCATCCTTTGTGCCCCCTAGAGATCGCATTGCGGTCTTCGACAATGACGGTACTCTCTGGGTAGAACAACCGTTGTATGTGCAGGCGTTCTTTGTCTTTGATCGGATTCAGCAACTGGCACCTCAGCACCCCGAATGGCAGACCCAGGAGCCGTTTGCCTCGGTGCTGAAAGGGGATTTAAAGGCAGCGCTGTCGGCAGGTGAACCCGCCTTGGTGGAACTGGTAATGGCGACTCATGCTGGGATGACGACGGATGAGTTTGCCGCGATCGCTAAAGATTGGCTGGCCACGGCAAACCATCCCACCCTGCATCGGCCTTACACAGAATTGGTCTACCAACCCATGCTAGAACTGCTGGCCTACCTGCAAGCGAACGGCTTCAAAACGTTCATCGTTTCCGGAGGTGGAGTGGAGTTTATGCGAGCCTGCACCGAGCAAATCTACGGGATTCCCCCAGAGCAAGTGATTGGCAGCAGTAATAAAACTCAGTTTGAACTGCGCGATGGCAAACCTGTCATTCTGCGACTGCCAGAACTCTATTTCTTTAACGATAAAGCAGGTAAACCCGCCGCGATTCAGCACTACATTGGGAGACGACCGATCGCAGCCTTTGGCAATTCCGATGGCGATTTGCAGATGTTGCAATGGACGACGGCAGGTTCAGGAGCAAGTCTGGGAATGATTGTGCGACATACCGATGGCGATCGCGAATTTGCCTACGACCAAGGTGCGATGGGCAACCTCAAGGATGCACTCGTTGAGGCTGAAAAAGAAGGGTGGGTTGTAGTGGATATGCAGCGAGATTGGAACCGAATATTTAAGTTTGCGGCATACAGTTGATCACAAATCTAGTGAATAGCAAATTCGTTGATCGGTGATTGCATTCAGGCAAGAGCAAACAGCCATCACCAGTTTCAACTTGAGGTTCAAGTCCCCAAGCTTCAAGTTCCCACTGACCGCGCTGCAATCCACGCCTCAGCCGCATCCACGGCCTCTTCAAGCCCCTGACCGACGAGCGAGTCGGATAGGAATACATTCTCGCGGCCCAGCGATCGCAGCATTCCCGTCCGCTCCAGTTGCCGCCGCACGGACGGGGCCACACCTACTAGCATCAGCAGGCTCTCCTGGCTACGCAAAGCCTGGCTGTAGCGGCTGAGCACATCCAGGAAGGTGCTACCTAGCTCTGTCTCACCCCGCAACCTCAGGATCACCACCGCGTGGCGCGAGTTCTCCGTCACCATCGGTAGCTGTTCATTGAACACTGGTGCCGCTGCAAAGAACAGACTGCCATAGGGCACCAGAATGGTCACCTGCCCACCGGGCACCTCTTTAGGTGGCTCGACTTCCAGTGGATACTGCCCCGGCTCCACGCGCCAGGCAACCACCTGCACCCGGTTTGACTGTTGAATCACGTACAACAGCACCGCCAGCCCAACGCCGATCAGCACCGCGTATTGCAGCGGCATCAGCAAGCAGGCAATAAACGTGAGCAGCATCACAATTTGCTGGGTTAAGCCAGTCTTCCAGACGCCGGTCATCTGGCTGAGTTTAAATGTGCGGAAGCCGATGACAATCAGGAGTCCCGCCAAAGCGGGCATGGCGATCGCTCCCACCAGCCGTCCGAAAAACACAATGCTGAGGGCAATCACGACACCAGCAAAGATATTAGCCAGACGCGAGCGAGCACCCGCCGCAATCACCAGCGATGTTGCTGACATCGAGGAAGCGACTGGCATTCCCTGAAACAGCCCAGCGACGATCCCTGCCACCCCCTGTCCAACGAAGTCGCCCGACGCATCGGGAGTGCTACCGTCGGGGTTGGGAACAGAGGCGCTAATGCCCGCCCCCTGCACCAACCCCACGAACGCCAGCGACAAGGCAGGGATAAGCAGGACAGGCACGAGGGCAAGAGACGGCAGCATGGGAGTCGGCAGCGAGTTGGGAATGTCTGCCACATATCGGGCTAGAGCCACTTGCTCCGCGCCCGCCAAGGGTACGATCAACGAGGCAAAGAAGATGGCAACCACCATGCCCAAGGCATTTAGTCGGGTCCGCTCCAGGTGAGAATTAAGATGATCGTCAGGACACCGATTACCAGGGTCGGTCGGTGCATCTGGTCGAGGTGGCGCAGGAGATCGAAGGTTCTGACCACGCGGTTTGGCCCTGTGCTCTGGTAGCCCGTCAAGTTGTCGAGTTGCCCCAGGATGATCAGCAGCGCAACAGCATTGACGAAGCCGACCATGACTGAGTTGGGAACGAAACGCACCAACCGGCCGAGCTTGAACAGTCCCGCCGCCAGCATGATCACCCCAGTCAGCACCGCCAGGGTAAATAGAGGGATATTGGGGTCGGTGGCCTGCGTCACCTCGGGTACATCGGCGATAATCAACGCCATGGCGCTGGTCGCCTGGACGGAGATGAGAACCGAACTGGTGAAGAAAGCACCGATGAAAACCCCAGTCATGTAGCCATATAGCCCGTAGACTGGGTTGACCAAGGCCAGCAAGCCAGTGGCCAGCCCATCGGGAATACTCTGAATACCCAGCACCAGCCCAGCACTGAGGTCTTCGGGGATTGTAGCGGGATTGAAGAATTGTCGGCGTAGAATAGGGTTCTTCATGGTGATGGCGCGAGTCGCTTGGAAGCTCTAAGAATTGGGCCTTTGGGTTAGGGCAATTGGAGCAGGGCGATCGCCCTTAGAATGGATGCAGATAGGAAATGGGGCAGGAAGATGCGATTGCTCGAAGATTTATCGCAGCGCTGGCAACTGGAAGATCCGGAAGAACGGTGGACGATTTCGAATGTGACCTGGGCGCAGTACGAGGGGTTGTTAGACCAATTGGGAGATAGTCTAGCCTATCGAGTGAACTATCTGGATGGAGTGTTGGAAGTTGTGGCACCGAGTCGGCGACATGAAACGGGAAAAACACGCATTGGCACCTTACTGGAAATCTATTTTCTGGAAACTGATGTGGAGTATTTCCTAATGGGTTCCACTACATTTCGTAAAGCGGCAAACCAGGTAGGGATAGAACCGGATGAAAGCTACTGCCTGGGGACAGAGAAGGAATTTCCTGACCTGGTGATTGAAGTCATTGTCACCAGTGGCGGCAGCGATCGCCTGGAACGGTTTCGCCGCTTAGGAATCCAGGAGGTGTGGTTCTGGCAATCCGATCGCTTCCTGATTTACCGTCTGCGCGATGATACCGCAACCGAGTTTAGTCAAGCCTCTGGCTATGAATTGATCCATCAAAGTGAACTCCTTCCTGATTTAGATGTGAACTTATTGAGTGAGTGTGTGCAGAATCCCAATCCGTTAGCGGCAGCCAAAGCCTTTCGTCACGCCATCTTCACGATGTCGTCGGGCCGCCAGGTTTGATCGAAGAAAGGCTCCAGTGGGCCGTACAGGCGAATGTAGGTGAACCAGCCCTTGCCAGGAACCGTCTGGACCCAGTTCCTTTCCTTGCCTGCTGGGGCGGAAGGGCCAAAATAAATGTCATAGGAACCGTCACGGTTCTGTTCCGGCTGATCAAAGCTGTTGACACTCGGCTTGGGTTGATCGGTTTGCAGCAGCGATCGCGTGCCGGGATCGTACAAGGTCACCGACCAGAAGTTGTTGACGGGGATGTTGGGCGGCAAGTGAAGCTGGTAGTTCTTGCCGCCATTCAGGTAATCGCCGTCGGCATCTCTATAGGCGCTCATGTACTGAGAGCCGACGCCAACCACCTTGTTCACCATCGCCGGGGTCACGCAAATGGCGGTGAAGTGGAACAAGGTTCTGGCATCGAGGTTTCTAACGCCATTCCTCAAGAATTCGTGGCTACCGCCAACGAAGATGTATTCCCAGTGGCGGTCAGGATAAACCCGCGCTTCCGGCTCGCGCGCTTGATAGGCAATGGCCCTAGCTATCCCCAAACCCGTCTTGGCCGCCGTATCGAGGATCTGCTTCATGCGCTCGTCGGGGTCAAAGGTCTTGCCCTTCTCGATACCCAGCGATCGCAACAGCCCCAACTGTTCTGGCGCAAATGCCGCCGTCGGCTCGTATTGAATCACCTGGTCGAGGTTGACGAAATACTGGAGATCATTGGGGTGGGTGGTATCTGCGAACACGCTGCCGCAATTCATGACATTGGGCCTTCTGTAGTCATCCTTGAGCGGGTAGACGGCACAATGATCGCCATACCACTGGAGAGCCTGTTCGCCCATGCCGCTGATCGTTTGGCTGGCACGCGCCATGACCCAAACTCTGGAGGTGCGTGAATAATGCGCGACGAAATAACCTTCGGGCACGTCACCGTCATAATCCGGCGGCAGCAGCAAATATTTGCCCCCTCGCCCCTGATCTGGGCCAGCCATGCCAAAATCGACGATATACCGGAAATAGGCATCGTTGGCCATCCCCAAGACCTGCGGCGGGATTTCAACCACCGTGGGGCCATCTTTCTTGAGGTCAACATTACAAGCGAAATAAACGCTTTCCGTGTTGCCGGTCAAAACCAGCGGGGTGGCGGTGAGCAAATCGGCGGCCACCGCCAGGTCAGAACAGTCCTTACACCCCCAGCCCTTTTCCTGCCCCTCCAGCAATGAATACATAGACATTGCGGGCATGAAATCAAGGTAAGCCTGACAGGCTCGCTGAAAATCAAGCGCGTCAAAAAGTTTCTGCGCTGACTCCTGGGTTGGATAACCGCCCAGCGTAAATTCAAAATCTCCAATCGGTGTCGTTAGTTTTTCGGTACTCATAATATTTTCTCCTAAAGTCGCGTCACGCCATCTTCTCGAAATCACCCGGCACCCAGGTCTTCGTGAGAGCGGGTTCGGTCGGCCCGTAAAGCCGCAAAATGGCGAAGTACCCTCTGCCGGGCACGGTGGCGAGCCAGTTCTGCTCCTTGCCCTGGGGGGCGACTGGCCCCAGGTAGAGGTCGGTGCTGCCGTCGGCGTTCTGAACCGGATTGTCACGCGATCCCAGCGAGGGAAAGGGCTGGCCATGCCCACAGGTAGGTCTGCGTGGCGCGGTGGTAAGCAGTTCATCGCGCAGGGTCTATGTCGTATCCGCCGTGGCTCGGTTTTCTACAAAAGGAAGGTTGGCGATCGTCTCCTGATGCTGAATGGCGGGTGATGAATTCGGCGGGATGGACATGATGGACTCCTGTTGTGCTAGGGATTCATGGATCGAAGGCGAGAACGCTTTATAGAAGCGGGCTTTGCATCGACAGATCGACCCAGAGATAGAAGTAGGGCGTGTCGGTGTTAGGGGTGATAACGAACGTGTCAATCGCCTTCGTCGGTAGCCAGTTAAGTGACGTAAATCTAGGAATGATCCTCTAGAGAGTGTTGCGACTCAGACCTATCCCCGGCTTCGGAATGATGATGGGAGGTGACGCGCACGTACAGGATTAGCCCCAGCCCGATGATGACTGCCGCGATCGCCAGTCCCATATTCAAAATTGCGGCACTCCCATCCCAATTCACCACAATGCCCGTAAAGTTCACCGCCAGAATGACGATGACAACACTCATCAGGATAATTTTTAACTCTTCAAAATCTTCAATCTTGAGCCAGTGGGGCAGACGCAGAGACGTATCAATAAACAGATGGTAGAGACCCAGCGCAGCCGTTGATTGTCGTTTAACAACCGACCTTCTTCAAAGAAACTGGCGAAATTACTGTGAGGCAACTTCAGCCAAAACAACAGGAACCAGAATGGCACCCATCAGGATCGAAAGAAGAGATTTTGGGGGATGCAGCATCATCATAATCATGCAAATCAAATTCATAATCCTACAGAAGGATAGTTGGATATTACACGATCATCTGCCCATCCCCAAAAACATCTCTAGCCACCGGATGTATCGGCTGGCTGAGGCTGGGCAAAAGCGTCTTTCCCAGAGGCGATCGCCGCTTTTTCAGGATGGGTTCCGGGCATGATCTCAAAATCTGGCGCGAACTCAACCAAGAGGCTCCGGAGTTGCTCGAAAACCGTGAGATTACCCTCTAAACTGGCCTTACCTTCAGCCATCAAAGCCGGGAATGTAGTCAACCCAGCCATGATTAACTCCAGGTCACTGCGGTTGATGATAATGGTCAGGTCAGGATTTTCTGCCTGAAATCCCTTGATATTCGTGAGCGTTGAGTTACTCATTTCCACCACAAACTTCTCACCATTGTCAGGGGTGAGTAAGTTAATAGTGAATTTCATCCCGACAGCCTTCTGGCTATCCAGGCGAATACCCAGAAGGTCGAGCAAAAGTTCCGTTGACATGGCGCGAACTGTGTCTGGCGTCACCGACCTTGCCGTCACCCCACTCGGGAAACCGTTCCGTAGCTCGTAAGCGGCGGCCAGAAAGCTGTTGCGCACACTGGGGCTTTCTTTTTGATAGCCGATTTGCTCAAACACATCTGCCAGCAGGTCTTTGGCAGTCTGGTTCTGGGGCTCGGCATAGACCAGCTTGTTGAGGATTTCCATCGCTTCCCGGTATTTGCCCTGGTCGTACAGTTCCTTCCCTTTTGTCAGGATCTTTTCTGCACCCCCCATCATCTCAACATACAGCGGAGCCGATTCGCTGGGTGAAAGCGGAATCAGGGTGGCGGGGTTGGCATCCCAGTAGCCCAGGTAGCGGTTAATCACAGCCCGGCTATTGTGTTCTTCAGAACTGTGGTAGCTGTGGGCGGCCCACTGTTGCCGCAAACTTTCGGGCAGCTTGTAAACATTGTGGATTTCATTGATGGTGACACCCTGGTTGGCCTAGTGCAGTACCTCGTTATGCAGGTGGGCATCGGTATCGCGCTGCACCCGCATGACGTCCTGAATCCGGTCATTTCCCCAGCGGGGCCAACTATGGGAGGCAAACATCACCTCGGCTTCCTGCCCAAACAGGTAGAGGGCTTCACTGATTTTCTTCGACCACTCCAGGGCATCTCGCACCAGCGCTCCCCGCAGCGTGTAAATGTTATGGATCGTGCCGCAGATGTTTTCTGCAGCCCAGAATGCCTTCCAGTCTGGGAAGTAGGTGTTCATCTCAGTAGGGGCTTCAGTGCCGGGAGTGTTTTGAAACACCATGCGGACGCCATCAAGGGTCAGTTCTTCAATATCCTGAGTGATATATCGAGTGGGTTCAATCAGCCCTGTATTGCCTGCGGCGGTATTCTTACCAATGGACTGATCCACGTGACCAAAGGGACTACTTATTTTCACTGGCTGCTGTTGCCAAGCGTTCTGCCCCAATCACAGGCAATGGGTGCAAGAATGGAATGCCAAAAATCACCAAAACTCCTAACAGGTTGAAAAACAAGTGTACCTTCGCAATTTCTAGAGCCGGTAACGCCCTTTCCCCGGTGACTGATGTAGCCGCAAGCAGTGAAGTCACGGTCGTCCCGATATTTGCACCAAGCGTAAAGGGGTAGATCACAACAGTATTCAATGAAGGCAAAGCAAACAGTTCCTATCACTTTCCTATATTTTTCCGATAGTCTGATTTACATTAAGTAGACTTGTATCGCCCTTGATTGTCATTTGCTGAATCAGTACTGAATTAATACTGAATCGATCGTTTCATGCCTGACCTATGCAGTATGCTTATCTAGCCTGGTTTAAGACTAGTTATCACCATCTTCGTCTTGCTAAATCCCTGGCTCTTTTAGGACTAGGACTTTTGGTGATGCCACTAGTGTCCTGTCAGAAGCAGGGATCTCAGAGTGAAGCTCCAATTGCAGTGCCTGTGAAGTTGCAAGTGCTAGAGACCAGCACTGTGGCTGATAGTTCTGAGTATGTGGGGCGACTGGAATCACTTGAACGGGTAGACCTGCGGGCAGAAACTCAAGGACGGATTGCTGAAGTGCGGGTGCAACCGGGCGATCGCGTCGTTCCGGGAGCCATCATCCTCACGATTCAGCCTGCCCAAACGGTGCCGCAGTTAGAAGGTGCCCAGGCAGGGGTAGAGGTGGCCCGAGCGAACCGGAATGTGATGGTGCAACAACTGCGGACTGCCGAAAAAAATCTTGAAATTGCCCGCAGCGAACTGGATAGTGTGCAAGCGGGGCAGAGGTTGGCGAAAACCAACTTCGATCGCGCCACTTTTCTGCTCAGTCAGGGGGCAATCGGTAGGTTTGACTACGATCGTGCCCGGACTGAATTAGACGTTAGCATCAATCGAGTCCGATCGGCTCAGGAAAGAGTTGGACAGGCAGAAGTAGCAATTAATCAGGCTCGTGCTGCGGTGCGGCAAGCTGAGGCAGGAGTGCGGCAGGCCCAATCTCAGGTGGCCGCAGCAGAAGTGAACGTTGGATTCAAGCAGGTAACGGCACCGATTGCTGGGGTGGTTGGCGAGATTTTTGTCAAACCGGGAGATCTGGTGTCCAGCGCCCAGACGATTACCAATATTATCCAGAACGATGCTCTGGAGCTACGGATGTCGGTGCCCTCCAATCGCCTGAGTCAACTACGGCAAGGGTTAACTGTTGAGTTAATTGATCCCAACACCCGCCAACGCATTAGCACTGGACAGGTAGATTTCATTGCACCCTCCGTTGATCAGTCGGCTCAGGCAGTGCTGGTCAAAGCTCAGTTTGCCAATAGCAACGGCGAGTTACGCAATGGCCAATTCGTGGAAGCTCGCATCATCTGGGAACGTGGCACTGGCCTGTTGATTCCCACCAATGCGGTGTTGCAGATGAGTGGCAAGAGTTTTGTTTACGTCGCTGAAACGGACGAATCTGGCGGCAAAGAGCAGACGGTGGCCCGCATGCGTCCTGTGGAGTTAGGAGATATCCAGCAGCAAAGCTATCAAGTCTTAAATGGCTTAAAACCTGGAGAAAACCTGGTCGTGTCGGGCATTTTACGGCTCCGCGATGGTGTGCCTATTCAACCAGAAATCTAAACCCCCATGCTCCTTTCCATTGCTACCCCCTTCATTAAACGTCCGGTGCTGACTACGGTCTGTACCCTGATTATTGTGCTGGTAGGCGCCGTCACTATCCCTCTTTTACCGATTAACTACCTGCCGGACATTGCGCCGATTCAAATTCGCGTGACTGCCCGATATAGTGGGGCCGATGTGAACACAGTGGAAGACACCGTGACGGGCGTCCTAGAACGGGAGATTAACGGGGTGGATGGGATGGACTACATGACCTCCAACACCTTTGCCGGAAATAGCCAGATCTCGGTCTTTTTTGGCTCGGATACAAACAAAGACACGAATCAGGTGAATGTTCAGAATCGGGTCGCCCAGGCTGTTCCTCAACTTCCCACTCCCGTACAACAGTTGGGAGTGACGACGAGAGCATCCTCCAGTAGTATTTTGCAGATCTACGGGGTATATAGCGATCGCGATGAATTCGACGACATTTTCATCAGTAACTATGTAGATCAGACTATTGTCGAGCGCCTGCAACGGGTGCCCGGTGTAGGGGATGTGATGGCATTTGGGGACAAACCCAATGCGATGCGGCTGTGGATCGATCCGAGGGCACTGGCAAGTCGGAATCTGACGGTTTTAGATGTGATCAACGCGCTGCGATCGCAAAACGTCGTTGTGGGGGCTGGTGGCGTGGGGCAGCAACCGACGCCCCCAGCACAGGAACAGAACTTTGAATTGCCAATCCGGGTAGAGGGGCGGTTTCGGGATGAGCGCGAATTTAACAATATGGTGATTCAGCGCACCCGTGACGGGGGACTGATTCGCCTGCGGGATGTGGGCCGCGCCCAACTGGGAGCCGAACGCTATGTTAGTAATGCCCGAGTGAATGGCAAGGTCGGGGTGGGGGTTGCCATTTATCAGGCTCCTGACAGCAACGCGTTGGATATTGCGGCGCGGGTGACCAAGGAAATCAAAGACGTGGAAGCGAGCCTGCCACCGGGCCTGAAAATCGATCTGGTTTATGACACGACTGAATTTGTGGAAGTGTCGATTCAGGATGTGGTGATTACCCTGATTCAGGCATTTCTGCTGGTGGTACTGGTGATTTTTATCTTCCTGCAAGACTGGCGTACTACCATTATTCCGCTAGTTGCCATTCCGGTGGCGTTGGTTGGAGCGATGGCGTTTGCGTTCCTGTTTGGCTTTTCGATTAATAACCTGACGCTGTTTGGATTGATTCTGGCAACCGGGTTGGTGGTGGATGATGCGATCGTGATTGTGGAGGCATGTACGGAGAAGATTCAGAAGCAGGGCATGACAGCCAGAGAAGCTGCCCTCGCCTCTATGAATGAGTTAAGTGGAGCGACGATCGCCACCTCGCTCGTACTGATGGCCGTGTTCATTCCGGTGGCCTTTTTTCCCGGTTCCACGGGCAAACTGTATCAGCAATTTGCCCTGATCATCGCCTTTGCAATTGTCGTTTCCACGTTCAACGCCCTCAGCTTCAGTCCCAGCATGGCAGGCATTCTGCTGAGGCCATCGCAACCTGTGGGAGGCCCCCTGGGCTGGTTCTTCGATGAGTTCAATCGGTTTTTCTCCTGGCTTAGCGATCGCTTCTACCAGTGGGTGCAATTCTTCATCAAAATCCGTTACGTCATTCTGGGGCTGTTCGTGGCCGGGTTGCTGGCAACGGTGTTTATGTTCAGAGCCGTACCCACCGCCTTTGTGCCCCCTGAAGACCAGGGAGCATTCGTGGGCATTGTGCAGGCTCCCGATGGCGTGTCTTTGGGGTATACCGATCGCGTTCTGAAGCAGGTTGAAGAACGGATGCGTGCCCTTCCCGAAGTTGAATCCACCTTTGTTGTCAGCGGGGCGGGATTTAACGGCAATGGCCCGAATCTGGGGCTATTCTTTGGCCGTCTCAAGCACTGGGATGAGCGTACAACCCGGGAAGCCTCTATTTTTGGAGTGCTACGGCGCTTAAATGGCAGCTTCCGATCGATTACGGATGCGATCGTGGTGGCGTTTAATCCGCCTGCGATTCCGGGGTTCGGTGCTCAGGGTGGGGTGGAAATGGTGATCCTGGATCGCACAGGCGGGCAACTCTCAATTGATGACTTTGCCGCCAATGGTCGGGAGATCATTGCCAAAGCCAATCAACAACCCGCCATCGCTGGATCTGCATCCACTACGTTTACCACAGGCACCCCTCAACTCCGATTAGAGCTGGATCATAACAAAATCGAATCCCTCAACATTGACTTCCAGCAGGCGTTGCAAACAATTGGAGCCACCCTCGGTTCCCAGTTTGTCAGCGACTTCACAATGGGCAACCGCAACTTCCGGGTGTTTGTCCAGGCGGACGCGCCGTTCCGCAACTCGCCAGCAGATATTGGCAGCTTGAATGTCCGCTCCCGGGATGGTGCGTTAGTCCGCTTATCCGAAATTGCCACTATCACTCGGATTACTGGCCCTCAGGTAATTGGGCGTTATAACGGCTATCGCTCGATCAATATCCAGGCCAATGAAGCTCCTGGATACAGTAGTGGACAGGCGATTCAGGCGTTAGAAACGGCCTACGCTCAAGCGGCTCTCCCTGGCGTGGGACAGGAATGGCTGGGTATCGCCCGCGAACAACTTGCTGCCGGAAACCTGGGCGCGCTGATCTTCCTGTTCGGCATCATCATGGTGTTCCTCACGCTGTCAGCCCAGTACGAAAGCTACATTGACCCGATCATCATTCTGCTGACGGTGCCTCTGGCCTTACTGGGTGCCCTGAGCGCGATCGCCCTGCGCGGATTAACCAACGATGTTTACGTGAACGTGGCCCTAGTGATGCTGATTGGCTTAGCCAGTAAAAACGCCATTCTGATTGTGGAATTCGCTAACCAGGCGCGGGCAGAAGGCTATAAGCTGGTGGATGCTGCTCTGAAAGCCTCCAAAGAACGTTTTCGTCCCATCGTCATGACGGCGATCTCCTCACTGGTAGGCTTTTTCCCCCTGGTGATTGCCTCCGGAGCCGGAGCCGCTGCTCGCTGGTCCCTCGGCACTGCCCTGTTTGGCGGCCTCCTGGTGGCCACCGTCCTCAGTCTACTGATCGTCCCCGTGCTCTATATCCTGATCAAAGGTCTCACAGATCAATTCTTGCAGAGAGGTTCTGGTTCCGAACCTCCCTCAGAACCGCTTCTCGCTGAGCCTGAGAACATTGCACAAAAAAATACCGAAGAACCCAGCCTCACCAGCCCCTTCTCGGTTGAGCCTGGACCTACTAGTGAGTGATGGATTTGGCAGATTTTGAGTAGAAAAGGCAAACGGCAAATCGATATGAAAACCGCTATATGAATCCTAAATTGCTATTGTTTTCTGGATTGATCACGATGCTAGTTGGAATAGGTTTAGGCGCTATTCTGGCAACTCTCCTGCCCACCCCTTATCGGAGTGGATGGTATCTCCAGCAAAGACCTGGATATATGGCGATTGGTGCAGCCGGAGGATTCTTATTTGGAATCAGCATAGAAGCCTTGCGAGAACTTAAAGAGCAACGCGATCGCGAAGAAAAAGATTCTTAATCCAGTAGGAAGACTGCCTGCGCTGCTATATGTTGATGAGTAAGTAACGTCAGTTCTGGTTAAGAGGGTTTCAGCTGATCCAGAATTCACGTTAAGTAGGCACGAATAGTAGTAGGGGATGCGACTTTTTCAGGGACTACAAGGCATCAAACCGCCCGGCCTGCCCACTGAGCCTGGCAGGGCTTACCTTGGTCGCATTGGTGATTCCCCTCAACATTGGCTATGCCTAGGTCGCTGATCTGTCCTCAGCGGTGGGGCTATATGCGGCGATTCTGTCCATGATGGTCTATGCAGTGTTCTGCGCCTCTCGACAAATGGTTGCCAGTCCAAATGTTGCGATCGCTACTCTCCTCGCGTCCTCCCCGACAGATCTGGCTACTCCTGAACCTCGGCATACCATTATCGGCTAGCCCTTCGGCCAATTTCTCCAGCTAACGGCATCAAAATCACCAGCATCAGGAGCAAACCTATCAGAATCATCGTCAGAACCTTCGGGTCATTGCTAAAATTACCCGTGGCCACTACCATTGCAGCGGCCACGTTACGTTGAGCCGTACCTAGCCCTGATACCAGTTTGATATCCCGCAATTGTCCCCCTAAGACATACCCAATGCCTAACGATGCCGCAATTAATAGCAGAGCGGCTAACAGGGCACCGCTTCCTACCGTATTCACCACACTTTGAATATTCAAAACCAGCATCAGCACAAATACCATCAGCAAAGTCGTGCTGGATGCCTGCGCCATGTAAGGTTGCAATGACTCAGCAATGGATTCGTATCGGGCATGAATGAATAAGCCGATCGCTAATGGAATCAACATCAAGATAATCAAAGATCGGGCAATCTCTAGGGGATTAACCTGGACTCCTGGCAACAACAATGGCAGGACGATCGGCGCATAAAAGACCGTCACCACCATCAGCAACACCATCAACCCCACACTCAAAGGAATATTGCCCTTAGAGATCTCGGCCAGTTTAGGGAGAAAGGGCGCACCCGCCACCGTTGCCAGCAAAATTAGCCCGATCGCCAGCGATGGATCCAGCGGTATGATCCTTGTTAGCAGGTAGGCCACTAGGGGCACCAGCACAAAATTAGCCAGCAAAACCTTCAACACAAAGCCCACATCTTTCAACGGATTGAGAATCTCGGGCAGGGTCAGGCTCAGCCCCAGCGATAACATACTACTGACCACAAATACCAGAGTGCTGAGGTCGGCAAGCACTTGAACTGCTTCTTTCATAATAGAAACTCGCAATAAAGTGAGTGTAATTTTGCCACCTATATATGGTTCGATTTAGATCTAATAACCTAATTAAGATTAATCTTTTACCTCAAAGTCAGCATTTCATATAGCTGCTGGTAGCGGTGTGATCTGTGACTACACCACTCAATCCCTTAACTAGCGATCTTTTGTGCGACGTGTGTGCGACGTGACTATTTTTCATAAATATGAAAACGCTACTTTAAATCAAGAAAATAGGAAACTGATAGGAAGCATGAAACAATTAACATCTTGAGTGATCTGAGATGGCTAATTCAGGGCTGACAAGCCGCATAGCAATGCTGGAAAACTCTGGTATGTATTTCTAAATTCAAAAAATTATTATCGCAGCTACTATTGTTTGATAAACTCCTGTAGAATACTCAATAACTGTTTTTTAGAGATTGTTTGATAGGGGTTAATATAGCTGCTGGCAGTGATGTGATCTGTGACCACACCACTCAATCCCTTATGGTGGGGGATCGTAGTCATTGGAGAGAGTAACTTACAGCTTGTCTATTTCCCCCGCTAGAGAGATTCCCTTAATCAGGATCTGAATCTTGGTTTGGATAGTTACAACAAAATAGAGACAACGAATATCGGAATATCTTGGCCCCTTATTCTCGATCTTGAGTAGCGGCTATGGCACCACAAAGACCAAAAATTTATGCTCGTTTAAAGGGGCCGAGAGCTGCCGCGATCGCGGGGATTTTGTTTGCGATTTTGCTCTTTATTTCCCTCATCCTTTTGCTAACTTTTCTACCCGAAAAACCACCAGAGAACGGGGGATGGGTAGTGGCGCAGAGAAGTAACCTGCTGCTGTCCCTCAACCTGATCCCCTTTGCAGGTCTGATGTTCATCTGGTTTATGGCGGTGCTGCGCGACTTTCTGGGAGAAAACGAAGACCAATTTTTTCTACCGTATTTTTGGGCAGTGGACTTCTCTTTCTGGCCACATTTTTCGTTGCAACGGGGGCACTGAGTACGATTATCTACTTGGATGGAAATCAACCTGGTCACCTTGGTGCATCTGGCTTTTACGACCTAGGCTGGACTTTCTCGCGGTTTATGATGTTTGGCTATGCAACTCGTATGGCCGGGGTGTTTATGATTTCAAGCAGCATTCTCTTCCTTCGCACCCGAGTTTTTCCTCGCTGGGTACCAATTTTGGGGATTGTGCTGGCCCTCATCATGCTGTTCAGGATTGGTCAGATCAATCGCTTGGGTTGGGTGTTTCTGTTCTTTCCCCTGTGGATTTTGTTGATCAGCATTTACGTGTTGGTCAATCAATATCGGAATAAGCCGGGAGCGGCATCACCCGGAGGGTAATTGAAGAATGACTTGTCTCAGGTAAATTGCAATTTCGGCATAGCAGCCGCGCAGATTATGAGCCGACACACGCTTCTCCCCGG
>DVEB01000234.1 GCA_015295905.1 Synechococcales cyanobacterium M55_K2018_004 | reverse complement strand
TGGGGCACCGCGCCCGGCGCGGTGCCCCAAAACCCGCTTAACCCGAACTGACGTTTTCTTAGGACTCTTAGGATTTCAGATGCAACGCCGCGATCGCCAGCAAGGCCCACCCTATCACAAAGGCAAGCCCCCCCAAAGGTGTAATTGCACCTAACCACTGAATACCCGTCAAACTGAGGGCGTAGAGACTGCCGGAAAACACAATAATGCCAGTCAGGAAGGCAACGCCAGCGGCATTCAGCAGGGGGTATCCTGACCCAACGTGCAGGAGCAAGATCCCCACCAGCAGCAGTCCTAGGGCGTGGTACATCTGGTAACGAGTGCCAACTTCAAAAATCTCCAGAGCGCGATCGCTCACCCGTGCCTTCAGAGCATGGGCACCAAAGGCTCCTGCAGCCACTGAAATCGCCGCAAGTATGGCAGCGATCGCCATAAAAAATCGAGCCATCATCCTGCTCCGTTCATCCCTATCATTCGGCAACTATAGCGCGACATGCATAGGTTAGGACAACGCTTTTTGTGGGCAACCCCGGGCAGCGGAGGTGCCCACAAAATGCCCACAAAAAATGTTTTATATCATGAGTGCGTAGCGCCATAGCATCACTTTTTTCTAGTGACCGTTGCGTTTGGGTAAATCACTGCGGCTATTACTTGCTTCATTACTTAAGAAGTCCTTAAGTACAACTTGTTTTGCATCAACTACCGCTATCTTAAAAAGCAAGATACCTCCTAACTGCGTCTCCAGCCTCACCTGCCTCCCTCTAGGCATTCACAAGGTGAGGCTGATATTTTTGGAGGGAAGGTTCAGTGTTCCGGTTTGATGAAGCTTATTTTCTTTGGTACGCCGCAGTTTGCCGTTCCAACTCTGGAGCGATTGATCCAGCATCCCAAGTTTGAGGTGATGGCGGTGGTCACCCAGCCCGACAAACGACGCGGCCGGGGCAACGAACTCAGCCCCTCTCCTGTGAAGGCGATCGCTCTTCAGCACCATCTCCCCATCTGGCAACCCCGCAGTGTCAAGAAAAGTGCTGAAACCTTAGATCTGCTCCGCAACAGCAGGGCAGATGCCTTTGTGGTCGTCGCCTACGGACAAATTCTGTCGCAGGAAATTCTCGATATGCCCCGTCTGGGCTGCATCAACGGTCATGCCTCCATCCTGCCGGCCTACCGGGGCGCCGCCCCGATCCAGTGGAGCATCTATCACGGGGAAACGGAGACCGGCATCACCACCATGCTGATGGATGCCGGGATGGACACTGGCCCTATGCTGCTGAAAGCCACTACTCCCATCGGACTGTTTGATACGGCGATCGATGTGGCCAAAGTCCTGGCAGTGCAAGCAGCAGACCTGCTGGTAGAAACACTGCTAGGGTTGGAGCAGAGCACGATTCAACCGATCCCCCAGGACCCAGAACAGGCCACCTATGCGCCGTTGATTAAGAAAGAAGACTACCGGCTGGACTGGACACGGAGTGCGATCGCTCTCCATAACCAAGTACGCGGTTTCTATCCCAATTGCATGACCGCCTTTCGTGACACCTCCCTCAAAGTGATCGCAACGGCTCCCCTGACATCCGCAGTCTTCAGCAAACTGCCAGAAGACTTGCAGCAGGCCGCTGCTACGTGGCAGCCTTGGCTGTCTGAGAAAGTCGCCCCTGGGACAGTGGTCGGCCTGCTGAAACACCATGGCCCTGTCATCCAGACCGCCGAGGGATTACTCCTTCTGCGTGAGGTCCAACTACCCGGAAAACGCGCCCAAACCGGGTGGGATTTTGTCAACGGCACTCACCTGACGGAGGGAGAAAGCCTTTTGGGATAGTTGCCCCACATCCCCCCTCTTTGTGCTCAACGAGGGCAGAGGCAACAGGTTGAAGTTCTGCTCCCAAGGGAGCAAAAGGGGAGCAAAATTTAAAACTTCCAATAGGAGAAAACCTTGGGATCATGGATTTAATTACTTCAGGAATTGGATGTGCTTCTAAGTCCTTACCCCCAACCCCTAGCCCCCTCCCGCTCTGCCAACCTTGGGAGAGGGGGCAGGGGGGTGAGGGCAACACGAGTCTCTCAGGTTCTTTAATTCCTGGTCCTTAAAATTGACGGTAGGGTCAACTGGTGCAAGTGACTGCCTAGGACAACGTGAATTCGGGATACGCTGAAACCCTTGCTGTTCCGTGCGCGTCGCGCACGGAACAGCAAGGGTTTTGGGGCACCGCGCCCGGCGCGGTGCCCCAAAACCCTCTTAACCCGAACTGACGTTAGGACAACTTTGCAGTGCATTCCAAAATTAACCGCTGGTTTACCAAGGCGTAGGGCTGAATTTCTAGTGCCCGACGAAAGGCTTGGATGGCAGCGACGTATTCCCCCAGTGCGGTGTGGCAAAGCCCCTGCCCGTGGAGTGCGCCAAAGTGAACCGGGTTGAGTTCCACCACCTTCTGACAATCTGCCAGAGACTTGCGGTAGTCTCGCTGCAGGTAGTGCAACACTGCCCGACGATTCCAGGCTTCGGCAAAATCGGGCTGGGTTTGCACCACTTGGTTAAGCAGAGCTTCGGCTGCGGCGAAATCACCCTGCTCCATGAGTGCTTGGGCGCGTTCCAGCAGTTCTAACCCCACCACGCCCTTTTGCAGGAACCAGATGCGCCAGAGTTCTTGGGTGGCCTGGTTACGGATGGCCTCTTCAGGATGCTTCAGATCTGCTAGTAAGGCATCAATTTTAGGGCTATGCATGGGTGCTCCTAGAGGCTGCGGCGTTCGTAGTGGCGGCAGGACTGACAGGGGCCATCTGGATTCACAGCACACCGCACCAGTTCGGAGTGAGCGTTGTAGAGGCAGGTGGCGTCCCCCAAGACCCAGCGCCCATTCACCTGCGTAGTCTCGCTAGGGCGTTGGGCTGTTTGCACGTAGAGGGCAATTTTGTGAAGGCGGTAGCGACCTGCCTTGAACTGATAGCTGTGGCGACGCTCTAAAACAGCGTAGGTCTGTCCTTCCAGATCGAGGTAGGCACCGGGTTGAGGATTCCAGTCCAAGACGACTCTGCCAAGGGTTTGCTGCGGATGGCTGAGAATCACCTCGGTTGGAAGAGACTCTTGCTTCATAGCAAATGTGTTGTGGCTCACATTGTTGAGGGATCACGTATCTGGATAGTATCGTAACCGGAGGCAGATGAGATCGCCCCAGATGCAAACCCGACGAAATCTCAGATCTGCACGTCACTGGCCGTCTCCTTATCCTGAGGGTTGGACTCCATTGCCCGACAGATCCTAGAAGGCCTACCGAGCAAGCCTTCTAGGATCTGTCGAGCGGTTAGAAGGTATCAACCCAAAATCCAAACTGACCACTGCTCTGAAGCGGGCTTTCCTGCGATTCACTTCGATAGAATTGGATTAAATTTGGACAGGAAATTTCAGATGGCGCTAGAGGAATTGGGCGGGGTGGTTGTTACAGAGGTTGCCTCAACGCAGGCGATCGCCCCAGAAAAAGCAGCGGGGCTGGACGATCGCCGTTCCTCCCGTCGTCCGTTGTTGGGGATGTCCCTGGCGGAGTTGAGGGCTTGGGTGCAGCACCAAGGACAACCTGCCTACCGGGGGAAGCAACTGCACCAATGGATTTATGGTCAGGGAGTGCGATCGCTCACCGATATCACGGTTTTCCCAAAAGTCTGGCGTGAACAATATGCCGACTATCCAATCGGGCGATCGCAGATCCACTACCGTGCCCAAGCCTCTGATGGCACCATCAAATATCTGCTCCGACTAGCCGATGGCAACATCATCGAAACCGTGGGGATGCCCAGCTACCGCAACGGTGCATCGCAGGACGAAGCCCCTAGTCGGCTGACGGTCTGCGTGTCTTCCCAGGTGGGTTGTCCGATGGCCTGCAACTTTTGCGCTACGGGAAAAGGTGGCTTTTTGCGTAACCTAGCCGCTCACGAAATTATTGACCAGGTCTTGACTGTCCAGGAAGACTTTGGGCTGCGGGTGAGCAACATCGTGTTTATGGGCATGGGTGAGCCATTGTTGAATGTGGATCAGGTGTTGGCGGCAGTGCGATCGCTCAATGCCGATGTGGGCATTGGGCAGCGAGGCATCACCATTTCAACCGTGGGCATTCCTGGCCGCATCCGGCAACTAGCAGCACACCACCTCCAGGTGACGCTGGCCGTGAGTCTGCACGCTTCTAACCAGGCCACCCGTGAAACGCTGATCCCCAGCGCCCATCCCTATCCCCTTGAGGCGCTGCTCAGGGAGTGTCGTGAGTATGTCAGCGCAACGGGTCGTCGTGTCACGTTTGAATACATCCTGCTGGCCGGAGTCAACGATGAACCGCACCACGCCGAGGAACTCTCCCACCATCTGCGCGGCTTCCAGAGCCATGTTAACCTGATTCCCTACAATCCCATCTCTGAGGCCGATTACCAGCGACCCGACGAACGCCGCATTCAGGCATTTGTCAGTGTGTTGAAGCAGCGCAAGATAGCAGTGAGCGTCCGCTATTCTAAGGGGCTGGATGCAGAAGCGGCCTGTGGACAATTGCGTGCGTCCAAAGCCAGTGGGAGCTTAAACTAACGTGAATTCGGGATACGCTGAAACCCTTGCTGTTCCGTGTGCGTCGCGCACGG
>DVEB01000100.1 GCA_015295905.1 Synechococcales cyanobacterium M55_K2018_004 | reverse complement strand
TCACACCACAACAAACAGCTACTTTATAGACGGATTTCGTATCAGTCTACCGTCAAATGGCTGACCCATACCAAAACGGGAGTGCGATCGCACTCCCGTTTTGGTGTTAATAAGCGTCCTGGAGTTCGTAGAAATCAGGAGAAATGTAATCCTTCCGCAACGGCCAGCCCACCCAATCTTCTGGCATCAACAGCCGCTTCAGGTTGGGGTGTCCCTCGTAGACAATTCCATACATATCGTAGGTTTCGCGCTCCTGCCAGTCAGCCCCCTTCCAGATCCAATAGACCGAGGGGACGCGGGGATCTTCACGAGGCAGGAAGACCTTGATCCGTACTTCTTCAGGACGGTCAGCGTTATCTGAAATCTTGATCAGGTGATACACGCTGACTAGGTCGCCCCCCGGCCCGGTATCATAACCACACTGCATCTGCAACTGGTTAAAACCGTAGGCATAGAGGGCGGTTGCAAAGGGCAGCAAAAAGTCGCGATCGACGCGCAGAACTTCAACACCTTGATGGTCGGGTTCCAAGGACTCATGCTCAAAGCCATTTTCCGTCAGCCACTTTGAGACCTTGCCAGCCTCAACAATGCTCGCTGCTTGTTCCTCAGCCACGGGTGACAACCTCCGTTTCTGCTTGCTCCAACTCGGCAGGCATGGGCATCCCCATCGCTGCCATCAGTTCCTTGGGTGGTGTCTTACGAGATTCAGCCTCCAAATACTTGCCAGTCAAAATGGCGGGCACAGGCTTCATACCGTGAGAAATCGTGTAGTAGCGGTGGGTCTGACCACTCAGGCCGCGCTCAGGAATGGATTCTGAGGCAATCTTCTTACGCAACTTGATGATGGCATCGACAATTGCCTCTGGACGAGGCGGACAGCCAGGGATGTAGACATCTACAGGGATTAGCTTGTCTACCCCCCGCACCGCCGTGGTTGAATCCATGCTGAACATACCGCCTGTGATGGTGCATGCTCCCATTGCAATCACGTATTTGGGGTCGGGCATTTGCTCATACAGACGCACCAGTGCAGGAGCCATCTTCATGGTGATCGTGCCTGCAGTGATGATCAGGTCAGCCTGACGCGGACTAGAGCGCGGCACCAATCCAAATCGGTCGAAGTCAAACCGAGAACCAATCAACGCTGCGAACTCAATGAAGCAGCAGGCAGTTCCATAGAGCAGAGGCCACAGACTCGAAAGACGTGCCCAATTGTGCAGGTCTTCGACGGTGGTAAGGATGACGTTCTCCGATAAATCCTGCGTTACGGTGGGAGCCGCAATGGGATTTATCATCTCCTCGAAAGATTGCTTTGAGTTGGGGGTCATGACCATTCCAGTGCTCCTTTCCGCCAAGCGTAGACGAGACCAACGACTAGAATTGCAATAAAGATCAAGGCTTCGATGAAGGCCAGCAGACCTAGCTTGCTAAAGGCAACAGCCCAAGGATACAGAAAAACAGTCTCCACATCAAAGATGACGAAGACCAGAGAGAACATATAGTACCGGATGTTGAACTGAATCCAGGCAGCGCCGATGGGTTCCATCCCGGACTCATAGGTGGTGCGGCGTTCGACACCGCTGCGCTTGGGGCGTAAAATCTGGGAGGCACCAAGAGCGAGAACGGGTACCAGCCCACAGATCAGAAGAAACCCTAGAAAGTACTCGTAGCCACTCAGAACAAACACGATGTTATTTGCCGCTCAGTAGGAGTGAATCTCTAACAATGTAACTCTTTTTTGAACCATTCTTCGGTATTCGTCCGGGGGTTCAGTGATTCGCTCCCCCAGAAAAATCTAATGCTTGCGATAGTTTTTGCTACAGCTTGCCATGCCTGCAATCTTGTACTGATTCCGGCAAAAAGGCTTCAAAGTGGAATTATAGCTGCTTGCAGTGGTGTGGTCTGTGACCACCTATGGAACTTAGAGTGTCGGACACCGGTATGGCCCCCCTTCCAGGAAAACACTAGAGGAGGGTTGTTAGCCGCCTATCGATCTGACGGAAGGGCGTTTGCTACAGGCAGTCGTGATAGCACTGTGAAGCTGTTTATTTCCAGAGAGTGACTAGCTTCCTCAGGTGCAAAGAGAAGACCTCAACGCTCCTACAATGCCTTGCGCTGAGATGAAGTTGAGGGTTGTGTTGAGAGCCATACTCCGCGCGGCCCCTAACACAAACTTCGTCCCTCAGACACTTGAAAAAACGCGGTACTTTCAGGCCAGTTCTCTACCTTGTGCTGCTCCAACTCACGTAGGGTAGCTTCGCCGCAGTCGCTCTAATCTGCTCCGCATGAGACACCAGTTGCCCGCAGGCATCCCAGGTGCCGCTGATGAACATATGTCGGGGGCCATCCTTCATCTTAACGGGGGCAACGAAATCATTGCAGCGAACCTCCTGTTGCTCTAAGTCGAGTGTCACAACAGCTTGGGGATTGCTGGCAATTTTTTCTTGTAACTGACGGATAGTTTCAGCGACGGCGGTAACGCAGGGAATGCCCATCGCCACACAGTTGCCAAAAAAGATTTCGGCAAAGCTTTCACCGATGAGTGCTTTAATCCCCCATTTGGCGATCGCTTGGGGAGCATGTTCTCGACTAGAGCCACAACCAAAATTGCGATTCACGACGAGGATCTCTGCTCCCTGAAACTGGGGTTGGTCAAAGGCATGTTGCCCCTGCAAATGGTCGCGATCGTCGGCAAAAACATGCGCTCCTAATCCGTCAAAGGTGACACAACGGAGGTATCTGGCTGGAATAATGCGATCGGTATCGATATCATCTCCAACTAGAGGGATGCCACGTCCAGAAACTTGTTTCACTTCACTGACCATTGTGTTCTCCTTATTCGTCGCTATGCCTTGTTATGCCTTAGAGGTGTTTGTTTAAGAGAGCTACTGAATTTGGCGTTGCGCATTTGTCCTGCAATCACTTACATCACTGGTACATCACTAGTTCATAAACTCGCGTACATCGGTGACGTGTCCAGTGACGGCGGCAGCAGCAACCATAGCAGGACTCATCAGCAACGTGCGTCCGGTGGCAGACCCCTGCCGTCCCTTAAAGTTGCGGTTAGAAGCAGAGGCGCTGATCTGTCGTCCTTCCAGTTTGTCCGGGTTCATGGCGAGACACATGGAACAGCCCGGTTCCCGCCACTCAAAGCCAGCAGCTATAAAGATTTGGTCAAGCCCTTCCGCTTCGGCTTCACGTTTAACGCGCTCAGAACCGGGGACAACAAAGGCTTTGACTCCTGCGGCGACGCGGCGGCCTTTGGCAACTTTGGCGGCTTCTCGCAGGTCGCTCAGGCGGCCATTGGTGCAACTGCCGATGAAGCAGACATCGATTGGCGTTCCCTGGAGGAGTTGCCCCGGTTGCAGCCCCATGTAGGCGTAGGCTTCTGCGGCAATCTGGCGGTCTTCTTCCTTGAGAGATTCCGGCGTGGGGATGGGTTCGTTGATGGCAACGCCCTGTCCAGGTGTGATGCCCCAGGTGACAGTGGGGGGGATGTCTGCGGCATCGAAAACGACAATGTCGTCGTATTCGGCATCAACATCACTGCGAATTGATTCCCACCAGGCGATCGCCTTTTCCCACTCCTCACCTTTAGGGGCAAATTCGCGGCCTTTGAGGTAGTCATACGTCACTTGATCGGGGTTCACGTAACCGCAGCGGGCGCCTCCTTCGATTGACATATTGCAGACGGTCATGCGTTCTTCCATGCTCATCTGCTCAAACGTAGTCCCGGCATATTCGTAGGCATAACCCACACCCCCTTTAACGCCAAGGGTGCGAATGATGTGAAGGATTACATCTTTAGCATAAACGCCTGGTTTGAGTGAACCGTTGACTTCAATGCGACGGACTTTTAGCTTGGCGAGCGCGAGTGTCTGAGAAGCGAGGACATCGCGCACTTGGCTAGTCCCAATGCCAAAGGCGATCGCTCCAAAAGCGCCGTGGGTTGAGGTGTGACTATCGCCGCAGGCAACAGTCATGCCAGGTTGAGTCAGGCCCAGTTCAGGGGCGATGACGTGGACGATGCCCTGCTGGCCGGAGCCAATGTTATAGAAGCGGATGTGATGTTCTGCACAGTTCTTCTCCAATTCCTGCATCATCTCTTCCGCTAAGTCATCAACGAAGGGACGTGCCTGATTGGTGGTGGGGACAATGTGGTCCACAGTGGCGACGGTGCGTTCGGGAAATAGCACCTTGAGGCCGCGATCGCGCAACATGGCAAAGGCTTGAGGACTGGTGACTTCATGGATTAGGTGTAGCCCAATAAAGAGTTGGGTCTGGCCTGAGGGCAGCGTGCCGACGGTATGTAAGTCCCAAACTTTGTCGAATAAGGTGCCTTTGCTCATAGTGCGAATGGGGAAATCAAGATCCATCTCCATGTTCTACCTTAGGAGAGATAGATTGTGATGTCCAATATACTTTTTGGGGGCAACTAATACTTTGAAGATCTTAGAGGTGATTGTTCAGCGCTAAGGCCAATTCTAAAAACTAAGACAACAGATAGGGAGGCAAAGGGACATTTCCCCCTTCCATAAAATCTGTCGTGAGAGTTTGAAGAATTAGTATCACTCAGAGGTTGCCCCTGTCTGACTAAGCGGGGTACAGCGGCGCACTCCTGCAACCTGCACTATTGTTAGGAGGTTGCACA
>DVEB01000107.1 GCA_015295905.1 Synechococcales cyanobacterium M55_K2018_004 | reverse complement strand
AAAACCCTCTTAACTAGAACTGACGTTAAAAAATCAAGGCTTAAGTGACTGGCGGTTTTCACATGGTTTTCACATCTATGAGGTCCAGCCCAGTCGCGCAGGCCCCTACCGCCAAGGGGGGCATAGTCCACACCACTGCAAGTGACTATCGTGGCATATCAGGTCTTGAGACACCACGCCCTACAGAAAATTCAATTTCGCCAGCCATGGTTTTGCCAGCATGAAGCTACTGATTGACTTTGCATCCACCGGGTCACCAGCAAGCACAGCCTGCTCAAATTCCTGAGGCGTGATTAGGATTGTTTCCATATCTTCATCGTCATCCTGAGACGGTGGGTTTTCTAATTTCTCCAGTTCTGTAGCGAGAAATGCATAGATCACCTCATCGGAGTAGCCAGGACACAAGTAAAACTGTCCGAGTCGCTCCCAACGGTGGGCGCGGTAGCCTGTTTCCTCCTCGATTTCTCGCTGAATCGTTGTGAGGGGATCTTCGTGGTGTTCTACCGTGCCGGCTGGGAACTCCAGCAACCGCCCCTGGGCTGTGAAGCGATATTGGCGCACGAGAACGAGCTTCCCCTCCGATGTCACGGGCACTGCCAACGCTCCACCAGGATGTCGCACACATTCCCACTCCCCCTCAGAGTGGTTGGGCAGACGGAGACGATTGACCTCGAAGTCAAATTTACGACCTCGGTAGAGAAATTTTTGACGGAGCAGTTGAGGGGGTTCGCGTCCGGTGGGCATGGGGTAGGAGATCAGAGGACAGGGATTAGGAGGCGGCAGTGAGCAGAGCGACAGCGTAGGCGGCGATGCCTTCTTCACGTCCAACTGGACCCAGCTTTTCGTTGGTGGTCGCTTTGATGCCGATCTGGTCGGGGTCTAACTGAAGGACAGCCGCAAGGCGATCGCGCATGGCTTGAATATGTGGCTTTAGCTTAGGACGTTCTGCCACAATTACTGTATCCAAATTACTAATTTGCCAACCTTTGCTGCGGATCAGTTGGTCTACCTGGGCCAGCAGCTTGAGGCTATCGGCCCCAGCCCACTGGGGATCGGTGGGTGGAAAGTAGTGTCCGATGTCTCCCAAGCTCAGGGCACCCAGCAGGGCATCCATGATGGCATGGGTTAAAACATCGGCGTCACTGTGTCCTAGCAGGCCAAGCTCGTGCTCGAGCTTGACTCCACCCAGAATGAGGGGGCGATCGCTCACCAATCGATGGATATCGTAGCCGTTGCCAATGCGAATCTTCATTAGAGGGTGATTTTGCAGGACTTGAAGAACAGTGGACTAGCGGAGTTGAGCGGCTTTCTGCTGGGCAGCCTGGCTATTTTGAGCATAGAGCTGCTGACGATTCTGCGCTGTAGGATAGCGGGGGTCGCTGGCGGGAACCTGCCCCATCAGGTCAGAAGCCCGCTGCCAGCGGCTTGCCAGCTCCAGCCAGTCTGCTGAAGTTTGAGCCGTTTTGCCAGCGGCTACCGACTGTTCTGCCAAGCGGACTGCCAGCACAAACGGGTCTTGCGTTGGAGCCGGAGCCGCTGCAGTCGCCGGACTGGCTGCGGGGTTGACCACTGGACTGGCAACGGGGGCCGGGGTGTTGGAGGCGGTGGGCAATGACACGCGCAGCCAGTCAGACAACGCCCAGCCCACCAGTGCCAGCAGCAAGCCCAAGCTGGCTCCTCCCACCAGAATGCCGCGCCAAAACTGCTTTCGTTCGCGAGCACCCCAGGGAGTATTCTTGACAGGTTTTTGCTGCGCCTCCAGCATACTGTTATACTTCCAGTCTTCCACCCAGCGCTTCAGCACATTGGGGCGGGCTAGCGTAATTTCTTGGGACCACAGCAGTTGATTATGAGGATCGCGCTGAATTTCCTGGAGCCAAAGTAACTGCTGCTCCCGCACGATGCGGCTATTAATGTTGACCCGCCGAATACTGCGCGGTCCAATGGTTTCGAGTTCCCGTTTCACCCGGTCTACCAAGGAGGTCTGCTCAAGCTGTTCCGGGGTCGCGGCTTCGCAAAGTAACTGCAACACGCCGCCGTCTAGGATGGCTCTTGTCCGCACTCCAGAGTTAGCTAAGCGTTCATTTAAGACTTGAATAATCGCCGAGACGCTGCCCTGACGGGCTTGTCGGACGATATCATCCATCGGATCTACCATGATCGGAACGAAGTGGAATGAGTCCAGAATCTTCACATTTTTTCTCAAGATTCAAGACAAAACTGAGAACGCTTTTAAGGGTACATCAATTTGGGGCGAGTGGTAGTGACGGAGGGAGGAGGCAAGCCACTGGGGAGGGGGTTCCGGGGGGGGAATGCTTTGATCCTGTTGACTGGATGTTGACGACTGGGTGGTTGGGCATTTCAGCTTTTAGAGGACGTCCCGCTGCTCGTATCCTTGATCATGATTTCCATGGCAGTTTGGAGGTCTGAGGTCAGGGTGGCAACAGCCTGACGACGGTTTTCCTGGTATTGGGGCCAGCGATCGCTGACGGAAAGTGGACTGCCAACTGTCACCTTGGCCGTCTGAAGACCAAGTTTGACGCGGGGGAAAGCGGGTTCTCCTTTAATCCGCATCACTAGGTCCCACAGCAGCAGAACCATTTCAGCATAGCGTTCAATCGTTGGCTTCTCCACCACGTAGCTGCCAGTGACGCTGACGAAGGTTTCGACAATTCGCATATGCCAGATGCGCAGGTTAGCAGCGGTGGCGATTCGATCCGCCAGGCCCCGATCGACGGGAGAGAGCAGCTCACGAGGCTCCAGATCTTCTCGATAAATCCAGTCCCAAGCGGCCTGTTCAATCCGACGACAGCGGTCAGTGACACTCCCCTTGGGGGCCACCGCAAGGAACTCTTCCGCAACACTAAGGGCAGCATTCAGTAACCGTTGCAGGCGATCGCCCATCTGCTTGTTGAGTTCTAAAGGGAACGCATCGGATTCAAAGGCGTTGGTCGGCTGGGGGAGATCTGGGACGACAGGCAAATTCTGGTGATAGAACTTGCGGTAAAACTCCTCCATGGTGGTCAGCAGGTGGTTGCCTAGTCTGTAGAGCCGTTGGTAGAGAACCGCCTGCGCTCGACTGGTGGGGGTCACGCCATCCTGCAATGGCAGTGGGGGAATGTCTTGAGCAATGCCACAGTCTACTTCGAGTCCATACAGGACTCTCTCCAGCGATCGCCAGGGCGCTTTGACATAGGTATACCGAATCCCAATGGGAACAACTAGCACCGCTTCAGAGCGACTGGCTTTGTGCAAATCTTCTGCACACCAGAAGCTAAACTGCGCGATGCCGGGTTCAATCGGCGCAACGATGTCGTTGTGGCCATTGGTTGCGCCTTCGGGAGCCGCTGCCATAGGGAACTGCCCTGAGGCGAATAACTCTCGGATTGACCGCAGCCCGGGACGATCGACCCCACCACGGCGAATGGAAGTACACCCCGTCTTGGCATACAGCCAACTCACGATGTCTCCAACCCACAGGGGAATGCCTCGGTCATAGATAAAATGGGCATGAACTGGAGCCTTGAGGGGAACTGCCATCTGGCGGGCTGCCCGAGGAACCGCATGGGTAAGTAGGTAGAACATGGTAACGGGGTCTTCAGTGCTGGGATGGCGGAAGGCCAAGATGAAGCGTACCTTCCCCACCTGGAACTGCTGGTACAGCTCTACCAGCAGTTCCAGGTTCTCGACTGTGACCTTGCCAATCTTGGAGTTCCAGCGCATCCATAGCGGTAACAGAAACTTCACAACTGACCAGATGAGCGGATTAAAGTCAGGTGGGATGAACTTTAGCGGTGGCTGAACCTGGTTAGGTGAATTGGACATGGGATTTGCAACACCTTAAAGAGACCTGGAGTTTGAACAATTTTGCCTGATTGTGCTGCCAGATGTGCGTTCAGATTGCGTCTCGCAGCACTCATGGGTGAACTCATGGGTGAACTCATGGGTGATCAGAGCGACACCCCCCCATTGGGCTGAGCGATCGCACCAACTGTCCTAGTTTTTGTCGCCTATCGCGTCCATGCATGACTGCTGACTCTGCAATCGTGTAACGGAAACTTGCACGTTTTGTAAACTTAACGCTTTTTGAAGAAGTGGTGAAAGGTGCGTCCTGTTAGGGATTGTGCAGTTGCCTCCCATCACGTTTGGGACACTGTGACCTCAGGTGTAGTATTGGCTACTTTCCATTCCAGAGGGTTATGTCCCGATGGTAAGGGTGATTTAGTGCATAGGAGTGATCCAGGCATGACATTAACGGTGCAGGTAGTAACACCGGCTGGGGTGGTGTGGCAGGCGATCGCCCAGGAAGTCATTCTCCCCAGTACAACAGGTCATCTGGGGGTGTTGAGTGGCCACATTCCTCTAATGACGTTTATTGATACAGGGGTCATGCGAGTCCGTACGGGTCAAGAGTGGATGGCGATCGCTGTGATGAACGGTTTTGCCCAGATTGGTGCCGATGAAGTCACGGTAATTGTCAACGGCGCTGAGTGCGGTAATCAGATCGATCGACAGGTGGCGCAGGCCGATGTGGACGCCGCCACGGAACAAGTAACCCAGGCAGAGAGTCGGCGCGATCGGATCAAAGCAGACCAAGCCCTCAAACGTGCTCAAGTGAGATTAAAAGCCACCCAGGAGACATGAGTGGCTGCTAGAGTATAGATTCTTACAATCTTACAAAAATAACTTGACCCCCCGTTTTGTGAGCG
>DVEB01000329.1 GCA_015295905.1 Synechococcales cyanobacterium M55_K2018_004 | reverse complement strand
CCCAAAACCCTCTTAACCCGAACTGACGTTAGCTAGCCTGCAATTAATTTTGCTTGCTCTCCGCAAAATTGGGGACTTTCACGGTAAACGTCGTCCATCCATGGCAGCTTTCAACCCCAATGCTGCCTCGCAGTTGCTCGACTAACTTTTGCACCAACGCTAACCCTAACCCAGTGCCCCCATGCTTGTACCGATCAACCTGAAGGACTCGGTAGAACTTCTCAAAAATATGGGGCAGATCGGTGTCGGGGATCTCGGCCTGGTTCTTGAGGGAAAAGACCATCCAATCAAATGACTCTCCTGCGGCGGCTGGCTCGTAGTGTACGAACAGCTCAATCATGTGTTCACGGGGAGTATATTTACAGGCATTGTTCAGGAGTTCTGAGAGAATCCTGCCCAAAATTTTGGGGTCTGAAACCAGGGCGGGAAGATCTGGATCGCAGGAAATTTCTAGCGTTTGTCGGTAGTTGTGGATGCGAGTCTTAAACGGTTCAGCGACCTGATGAATCCATTCGGAGACTGGAATTTTCTCAATGTTGATGGAAAAGACAGAGCCTTCTAGCCGCTGTAAATCTAGCAAGTCCTCAATCAGTTCTGCTTCGCGGGCGAGTTCTCCTTCTAAGATATCCAGGTATTTCTGGCGTTTCTCGTCGGTGGGAGCGGTCTTCAGCATGTGGATCGCCATTTTGACATTAGCGATTGGGGTGCGTAGTTCGTGAGAAACTGTGCTTAAAAACTGGTCTTTCAGTTCGTTGAGCCGCTCCAGTTCCGTGACTTGAGCTTGGGCTGCTTGATAGAGACGCGCCTGACGGATGGCGATCGCACACTGGTTGGCAACCTGTTGGGCGAGGCGAATCTCGTACTCGTTAAATACATAGTCCATCGGGGTGATCAGCCACAGATCTCCCAACACAGCCTGATCAATTCCCTGGGAAGACTCTGGGTCTACGAAAATGGGGCAGGCCAGCATAGCCACCCGTCCCCGCTCTGGGTTGGGGTAGAGCGAACAAAACTGGAAGTATAGTCCCTGCTTGAGTTGCCGGTAAATTTCGGGAGAGTGATCCATCTGGGCCACCCGGCCATAGAAAGTGGGGATGGAGTTGATGTATTCGTAGCGGATGGTGGAGGTATTCTGATCCAGATCGTATAGAGCCGAGTTGCAGCCCGCCAACCCTAGCACAAGCGTCAACTCCTGGACTGCTGCTTGCAAGATCTGGTTTTCATCGAGAGAGTCGCGTACCTTATCGGTAATGCGTTTCAGCATTGACTCGTACTTGAGGATCTTCTCCATCTCCTCAGTCCGCTCATGCAATTGCTGTTGCAGAGCGATCTTCTCCTGCTCAAGCTGTGCAGATTTTTCTAGGGCGATCGCCAAACTCTGCTGAACTTGACTCAGCACCGTCACTAGCTGATGAGTAACCTGCTCATCGCCCACAGGCCGCGCTGAGTTTTGGGGAGGAACCTGCTGAAGGTGCTGCAATACCCTATCAATTGCTGCCTGAGTAGTGTTCAGATATTGTTCAAGATCACCTTGACTCACAGTTGTATCCCTTACGCAACAGGACTCTCCCCCTGTTATCGCAAAACTACAATAACTCTACCGATAGACAAATTCACAGCCTTTTCGTAGAAATTGCGTGATTCTGATCAGCCATTGTCCGGAGAGAGTGCACCGCTTAATTTGCAGCACTTTCGATCAGGTGCCAGTGACGGTTCTCTGAGACAGCACGGTTGACTTGGTTAAACATCTGACGGCAATGGTTGTCGCTCTTGAGGGGCAACTCCTCGTTCTTGACCACGAAGTTCATGCGGACGGCTTCGTCAGTCTCAGGGGCCTTATCAATCAATACTTCAACTGTCACAAGCTGAGAGTAGGAGACATTTCCGGGCACCTCACGAGCAACCAAATAATCTTCTGCGCCATAGATCACATTGCAGTTACAGGAAGACAGGAGATCCTCTAGCGACTGACGGAGGCGGCTAAAGGAAGTCGCGACAGTATATAAACTTGTGTAGCGTGCCATAGGCAACCCCAGTCGTTCAGTGTCAGATTAGGTAATCATAGCGAACCTGATAACAGCTCGCGGATAAGCCTATACCTTTTCTCAAGGTGGCTACCAGAGGGTTGAAGCCCCAGATAGGGTGGGGTAGAACCAATCCAGTCAGAACACTCGAATAGCAGGATCGAGTTGGCAGAAGCAAGCATCTGTAACAACCAAAGAACTACCGAGAACAAGCCACAGAGATGAAACCTCCTGTGTAGGAACCTGCCCCTACTATAACCGGCTCATCAACAACGATGGCTTGGCGGCCTCGAAAAACGCTACAGTTCAGGCTGTAGCATTCCTGAATGACCTTGCAGTCCCGGAACGCTCACCAGGATAGTGCAATCCAAAAATTAAGGAAAAAATTGCAACGGGCTAGTAGGCGAGCGGCGCTTTCTGAAATGCTCAATTCAAACAACGCTTAGAGTCGAGCGGCAACCACGCTTTAGTGGAGCCAGAAAGCCATATTGATTGGCATTTATTATCGTGAAACCGGACAATGAATTGCCCCGAAGGATTAGCAGTCAAGAGAAACAACAATAACTTAAGCACAAATACTCGTTCATATTCCCATGAATTTTGGAGGACTGCAAGCACAGGTTGTAAGCTGATGACAATTTCCCTTGGGGGAATATTGGCGCCCAAAGGTCACGTCTTTCAACGCCAGTCGAGTTGCTCAGACGGCGTCTTGATCAAAGATTGCTGCTGCTCTTGTTGCCCATCCTCAAGCTAATGCGGCGTGCTCGCCCAGCTCTCCTGCTGCTTCACTATGATGTCTCTTCAAAACCACACCAACTTCAACTCAAATACGCGCAACATCGGGGGGCCTGGGAAACTCATTGTTTTTGAAGGGGGTGAGGGCAGCGGTAAAACCACTCAACTGAGGCGATCGCACACCTGGCTGTTGCACACCCCCTTTGGACAACAACTCCTACAAACTCAGAAAATTTCCCAGATCTTGGTCACCCGCGAACCGGGTGGCACTGACCTGGGCTGCGAAATCCGCCAGATCCTGCTTCATTCCTCTACCCAGCAACCCATCCATCCCCACACGGAGCTTTTGCTCTACGCGGCGGATCGGGCGCAGCACGTCGAAGCAGTGCTGCGGCCTGCCTTGGCGGAAGGTGCGTTGATCCTGTGCGATCGCTTCACCGACTCTACAGTTGCCTACCAGGGCTACGGACGGGGCCTCGACCTGACCCTCATCCACCAGCTCAACCAGATTGCCACCAATGGCCTGGTTCCTGACCTGACCCTCTGGCTTAACGTCGATCCTCAACTGGGGCTCACCCGCGCCAACCATCGGGGTAATGCCGACCGCATGGAGCAAAATAGCCTGGACTTTCACCACCAAGTGCAGCAAGGCTTTGCTACCCTTGCCAAACAACACCCCAACCGCATCATTGAGATTGATGCCAGCCGTTCTGAGGATGAGGTCTTCGCAACGATTCAAAAAGTGCTGGAGGAAAAAATAACCAGGTGGTTTGCTTGAGGGCATTCGCCGTGCTGAGGGGCCAGGGTATGCACTGAGCGGCGATAACCTGCTCATGGGGTCTTTCAGTCGCCCCGCAAGGCAACATCGGATACCCGCACGTGGCACCCCTTGAGAGGTTGGGTAGTGTTGCTGCCCAACTTGGGTGTTTGGGAGATGGCATCCCTTAGGGCTGCTAGGTTTTGCAGCCCATTCAGCCAACGTCAATACTGTAGGATACAGCCAATGCTCCCTAGGACAGGACAATAGAGTCAGTTGTTATCTTCCATTTCCCCATGCTGCTCTCCTCTCTCATCGGTCAACCCCAGGTTGTGGCCTTGCTGGAGAGTGCGATCGCCCATCAGCGCATTGCTCCAGCCTACCTATTTGCAGGGCCAGCGGGAGTCGGTCGCCGTTTGGCGGCCCAGGGGTTTACTGAAATTTTGCTGGCAAAAGATCCGCGATCGCCCATTCCAAGTGTCTTGCGGCAGCGTGTGGCAGACCGCAACCATCCCGATTTGCTGTGGGTAGAGCCAACCTACCTGCACCAGGGCAAGCGGCTCTCGGCAGCAGACGCAGACGCCCAGGGCTTGAAGCGACGTGCCCCGCCGCAGATCCGTCTGGAGCAAATTCGAGAACTGGCGCAGTTTCTCAGTCGGCCTCCGCTAGAGGCCGATCGCGCTGTGGTTGTGATCGAAGACGCAGAGACGATGGCCGAACCTGCGGCCAACGGCCTGCTCAAGACCCTAGAGGAACCTGGCAAAGCCACCCTGATCTTGATTGCCCCTAGTCCAGAGGCGCTGTTGCCGACGTTGGTGTCTCGGTGTCAGCGCATTCCCTTCCGTCGCCTTAGCCCTGCCGACTTAGCCACCGTGCTGCAACGCAACGGCTATGAAGCAATCTTGCAATACCCAGAGGTGCTGGCCTTGGCGCAGGGCAGCCCAGGCGAGGCGATCGCCCACTGGCAACAACTCCAGACCATTCCCCCAGAACTTCTGCAAACCCTCACGCACCCGCCGACCTCGCTCAAGGATGCGCTAGAGCGAGGTCGGGCGATCGCCGATACGCTTGACACCGAAGCTCAGCTCTGGCTGGTGGACTATCTGCAACATTGGTACTGGCAACAGAGGGGCGATCGCCATTGCCTAGCCGCTTTGGAAAAGGTTCGTAAACAATTGCTCGCCTACGTGCAACCCCGGTTAGTGTGGGAGGTGGTGTGGATGGAACTGGGAGGCTAGAACGCTGATGGTCAAAACGGTCACTGATGACATGTTGGATCCCAACACGCCGGAGGATGTCATCATTCGCCCTGAGCCTCGCACGCCGACGACGGACCCAACTTTGGGAATCCCAGTCCAGCTCAGCCCGCAGGGCACTCCCAAACATCGCCTTGTCACTCTGGGCGACTCCCTGACCCACGGTTTTCAGAGTGGGGCCATCTTCAAGACGCGCCTGGCCTACCCCGTGGTGGTTGCTCAGGCATTGGGCTGGAACCAGTTCCGCTTCCCGACCTACGACAGTCCGGGCGATGGTCTGCCGCTTAACTTCGAGAGCCTGGTGCAACGGCTACAGGGGGAGTATGGCGATCGCCTTGACTGGTGGGAGTTGATCCCCACCTTTGGCACCGTGCGCTATTTTCTGGATGAAGTCGAAGACTACTGGGAAGGGCCAGGTGGGACAAATCCGCCGCGCCCGGCTGCCATCAACCACAACTTGGCAGTATATGGCTGGGATCTCCGCAATACCTTTGCCCGCACCGCAGAAATCTGTCGGCAGACGATTGCCGCTACCCCCGACCGCGACAACTTCCTGCGTCAGGTCGTGACCAACGCCAATGACCGAGCCGCCCTGCGAGTGCTAGACTCTGCCCGTGCAGAGGGCGATCGCGCCCTCACTCCCGTCCAAGCCGCCGCTGCCCTAGGAGCCGAAGGCACCGTTGAGACGGGGGCAGGCGACGGCATCGAGACCCTGATCGTCTTCATCGGTGCCAATAATGCCCTGGGGGCCATTCTCACCTTCCGTGTCAACTGGACTGGCCCTGGCTACGACGATATGGCTGTCAATGACCAGTACACGGTTTGGCGACCGATCCACTTCAAAGCAGAGCTAGACCTGCTGGTCAGTGAGGTGAAAAAAGTCCGCGCCCGTCACGTCATCTGGTGCACCATTCCCCACGTCACAATCGCCCCCTTTGCGAAAGGAGTCGGGTCAGAAAAGGTGCGTCCCGGTTCCCGCTACTTCCCCTACTACACCTATCCCTGGATTCGCAGTCAGGACTTTAAGCCCCGCCGCCATGCCCAGATTACTGGTGCGCAGACCCGCACCATTGACAGTGCGATTGACCAGTACAACGATATGATTGCCGAGGCCGTTCGCGCAGCCCGTCAGCAGGGGTTAGACTGGTATCTCTGCGAAGTGGTGGCCCTGCTAGATCGGCTGGCTTACCGTCGCTACATCGAAGACCCTACTGCCCGTCCCGACTGGTGGACTCCCTACCCCCTGCCCCCCGAACTGCAAGCCTTGCAGCCCCCGCCCGATTCTCGATTTTTCGTGAGCGATCGCACTGGACGCAAACAGGGTGGCCTCTTCTCCCTCGACGGCATTCACCCCACTACCATCGGCTATGGCCTCCTCGCTCAGGAAATCATCAACGTCATGCAACTCGCTGGCGTGTCCTTTGACCGCTCTCCGCAACTTGACTTCAACCGCCTAATCAAACTCGACAGCCTCATTTCCCAACCACCCCCCTTGATTGCCAACATTCTCAACCTTTTTGCCCAACTTGACAGCAACTTCAACCTCATTGGCACCCTCCTTGGCAGCAACCTCTAACCTCAAGTTTTCGTAATGACTCAGGCGATTCTCTCAGGGCTGAGCCGCCCTCATCCTCCAACTCCTGCTCCCAAACGTCGGAGCGGAGCCGCCAGAGGCTAAGTCCTGCTCCCACATTTATGGCGCTACGCGCTCATGATGTAAAACGCGTTGTGTGGGAAACCCCGCTGCACGGGGTTCCTCACACAACGCGTTGTCCTAACCTATGCGTGTAGTGCTATAGGAGCGGGATTGAGCGTAGAGCGTGTTTCCCGCAGGCTGGGTAGGCGAGTTGTGCCTGCAAATCTAAAATCCCAAATTGGTGTAACTTGCTCTCCCCTCTCCCCTTCCCCTTAACCGATAAACTGGTATAAAACGTTTTCAACGCCCCATGACTTCCAATCGGTTTGGTTTGGTTTCTCGCAGTTTGGTTTCTCGCCCCTCTGCTCCCCGCAGCCTGACGGCTCAGGTAGGCATACTGCTGTTGCTGCTGGCGTTGGCGGCTCCAGCAGCGGCCCAGACTTCTACAGCGGGTGAAACCATTGCGCCGGAAACTGCCCCCACTCTCAGCCAAGCAGAACAGGAAGAACTGGAACGGCTGCGTAATCTGAGTCGGACAACGACGTTGTTTAACCTCATGTTGGGGGTGCTGGCCATTCTGGCGGGAACGGCGATCGCCTCTCTCTGGTTTTTGCGGCGAGCGGTGATCCGAGAGGTGGCAGAGATCGTTAAAGAGCGCCTAAATCAGATGACCGACCTGGAAGCACGGATCATCCGGGCAAATCGGGATCTGGAGTCGCTGTTGCAGGAGACGGAGGACATTTCGGCAGAGCTTGACCAGTCGGCGGATGAGTTTCAGGCGACGGTGAAGAGTAAGCGGGAACACCTCAGTCGGCTGATGGGAGAACTGTCCCAACTGAAGGATCAGCGCGTCAAGGAAATGGAGGCGTTGCTAGAAGTCACTACCCAGCGACTCGAAGGACTACAGGCAAACTTTTCTTCTCAACTGGCCCAACTCGAGTCTGGGCTGGTGTTGCAGCGAGACCAAGTGCTCCAGCAGTTAAAGCGATCACAAACGGATTTTGCCGGACAACTGGCCCAACTCCAGACCGACGCCCAGCGGCAGCAGCACGCGGTGCTGGATTATTTCGCCCGCCTGGAAACCGAACTGGCACCCCAAATTGCTGAACTCCGTCAGGCCGTGGCGAACTCGGTGCAACAGCAAAAGGACCTGTCGCTAGAGACCTTGAAAAACCTGGAAGTTGAGTTTGCCAACCAGTTAGCTGAGATCCGTGCCGGCACCCATCACCGCCGCGACGAGATTGTGAAAAATCTAGAGATGCTGGAAACAGCCTTTGCCACGCAGTTGTCGGCGTTGCAGTCGAGTGCGTTCCAGCGCCGGGATCAGATCCTCGAAAGTTTGCAGAAAATGGAAGCGGCGATCGCTCAACGAGAACTTGCCCTGCGGTCTGACCTGCAAACCCAGAAGGAAAACATTCGCCTGACACTAGAACGCTTGAGCATCGAGACGCAGGCCCAAATTTCCCGCCTACAGGCCGATACCGAGACCCAGCGCGACAGTGTACGGCAAACCCTACTGCGCCTGGAGGCCGACGCAAAAGCTCAGATCGATGCCCTCCAGTCCGACACGCAGGCGCAAAAAGAAGCGGCTCGGCGCGCCCTCGAAAATCTGGAGCAGCAACTGGCGGCCCGCCTGACCGAATTGCAGGCCGAAAGCGAAACCCAGAAGGCCGCCTTGCAGGATGTTATTCGCAAGTTAGAGGCCCAGTTTGTCGAGAACTTGGCGGAACTGCAAGGTAGCGCCACCGCTCGCCGCGACGAAATGTTTGAAACCCTGCGCCAGGTTGAACTGGAACTGACAGAGCAGATTGCTGGACTCAAGGCCGAGGCCCAGATCCAGCGGGAACGCATTCGCTCTGCCCTGGAAAAGATTGCCCTCAAGTTCGCCGGACAACTCACGGAACTGCAACGGGGAGCTGAAGGCCGCCGGGATCTCACCATTCAAAATTTACAAAAGCTGGACGCGGAGGCTGCACGTCGCTTCAACGACCTCCAGAGCGATGCCCAGAAGCAGAAGGACGTGATCCTGCAAAAGCTGGCCCAAGTCACGCCGCAGTTTGTTGCCGATTCCTTCATGGCAGAAGTGCAGCACCAGTTGCGCGATGTGGCGGCACAGTTAGAGGTGGCCAAGGCTAACCGCCCAGAACTGTTCCTCAAGGCTGAGGACCTGGTGAAACAGGCAGACGCTCTGCGAGACGCAGGCCGCTGTGCCGAAGCGATCGCCGCTTACGACAACGCCCTCGAAGTGCAACCCAACAATGCCCAACTCTGGCTCAACAAAGGCTTGGCTCTGGACGAACTAGAACGCTACGAACAGGCGATCGCCGCCTACGACAAGGCCCTCGAAATTCAACCCAACAACGCGGATGCTTGGTTCCACCGGGGGCAAGCTCTCCGCAAGATGCAGCGCTTTGAAGGAGCGCTTAATGCCTTCACGAAAGCGGTTGAGGCGAATCCCGTCCATGCCGCTGCCTGGTTTCACCGGGGCTTGATGCAGGCACGGCTGAAGCGCTTTGAAGACGCGATCGCGTCCTACGACAAATCCCTCGAAATTGATCCTAGCCACGCCCAAGTGTGGTGCGATCGCGGTGTGGCCCTGGGCAACCTGCAACGCCATGAGGATGCCTACCAGTCCTTTGACAAAGCAGTGCAACTCAAGCCGGATGATGCTATTGCTTGGTTGAACCGCGCCCTAGCCCTGGAAGAACTGGAGCGGGAAGAGGAAGCGATCGCCTCCTACGACAAAGCGCTAGAACTCAAGCCCGACTCACCCAAAACCTGGGATCGACGCGGTTATACCCTGGTCAAACTAGGCCGCGATGAGGAAGCCCTCAGCAGTTTTGATCGGGCGCTAGAACTGGATCCCGCCTATGGCAGTGCCGTCTACCACAAAGCGGCCTGCTATGCCCTGCAACGCCGCGCTGATCTAGCAGTGGAACAACTAAAGCGGGCGATCGCCATCAATCCTGCCTACCGTCAAGACGCCGCCAACGACATCGACTTTGACGACATTGCCGAGGATGCAGAATTTGCCCGTCTGGTCGGAAAATCTGTGAACGCCTGAGCATCTTCCTCGCTAAGGGGTGAGGGCAAACGTGACGTGCACCCGTGGCGATCGCTAAACCAACTCACGAATCACCTCTGGCAGCAGTTGCTCCACCCCAGTGAAAACCTTCACTGCACCGGCCTGCGTTAACCGCTGAGTGTAGGCTTGTGCATACTCTGGAGGATGCTGGGCGTGGGGTGGCAGTGTCCCCACCCCAATCCACTGACGATCTGCGACAACTTCCCTCGCCTTCAGAGCAGTTTGCATATCCGCCACCGTATCTCCCACGTAGACTACGGGGCAATTGGCAGGTAGCTCTGTCCGGGCTTCAATTTGCGCTACTGTTGCAAACAGCCCGGTCGGGTCGGGTTTTCCGGGGGCGTCTTCCATAGCAATCAGAGCTGGGGATTGTAGTCCCAAGCGCCGCTCCAGCACGTAGGAGGCGGATCCCCGCGTGGCACCACTAAAGAACCCCCAGGAGATACCAGCGGCAGTGAGCCGCTCCAGATAAGTTGCTGACATCAGTAACGGTTCTTGGCAAATGTAGCCTGTCCAGTGGTCGGGGTTTTCGGGATCAGGGCCACGGTAGCGTTTCTGAAAGAACAGCACCAAGGCGGAGTAGTCGAGCTTGAGTTGCGATCGCTCGACCCCCTGTTGTTCAAAGAAGCGATAGACCATCTCCTGGGAAGCTTCCCAGTCGTTATTCCACAAGCCCTCTGCCTTGAGCGCGTCAATATCTGCCTGCGAAGGCCGGAATTGGCCTTGGGTAAATTCCTCTACTGTGTCTGCCAAGGCCCGCCGGTAGGAATTGCTCACATCGCGCACCACACCGTCGATGTCGAACACCACAATTGCTGTTGTCTTCACCTTTTCACCCTTTGCTCACCGTGAGGATTTTACGGCGATCGCGTCCTTCCGGGTGAGATCTCATCGGAAAACTTTGACTTTTGCTTGGTTGATGGCGCTTGGTTGATGGCACTTGGTTGGTGGCCTCTTCAAACGGGCTCTAAGCTTGCTCTGAGAAAATTGGCTGATTATCGGCTCAACGTCAATCTAATGCAACGTTAGTTCTGGTTAAGAGGGTTTTGGGGCACCGCGCCCGGCTCGATGCCCCCCCAACACTCTCTTAACCAGAACTAACGTTAAAACACATAACATTCCCGCTGAACTGGGTTATAATCGTCGATTGTAGAGTAACGGGAAAAGCAGTTTGGGACTGCTTGGAGGTGTGTTTGTCTAGTCGGTTTATCTTAAAAGTCCTCTGGCTTGAGGAAAACGTTGCGCTCGCAGTTGACCAGGTGGTGGGCAAAGGAACTAGCCCCCTCACCTCCTATTTTTTCTGGCCTCGAAACGATGCTTGGGAACAGTTGAAAGCTGAACTCGAAGCCAAACACTGGATCTCAGAGACGGATCGGGTGGAACTACTCAACAAAGCCACCGAAGTCATTAACTATTGGCAGGAAGAGGGTAAGAAGCGTCCCATGGCCGAGGCTCAGGCCAAGTTCCCCGAAGTGGTCTTCACAGGCAGTAATTAGCGAGTTTCTTTTGACATCAATTCGGGTTAGGTGAGCTTTGGGGCACTGCATGGCGCCTCACGGCTTGTGTAACCCGAATTCGCGTTATCGGTTTTATTGAAGTTTGTTCGTTGAGCAGCAGAGTCATAAACTTTATGGCTCTGCTTTCTCCTTTAATGTGAATTCCGGATACGCTGAAACCCTTGCTGTTCTGGACGCAACGCGCCTGGAACATCAAGGGTTCTTGGGGGCACCGCGCCGGGCGCAGTGTCCCCAAGAACCCGCTTAACCAGAACTAACCTTCTTTATAGTCACCATCGCTCACGAATGGTGTGTAGGGAGCATAGCCTGCCAACACGCTTGCTAGCAGGTAAAACCTGCCGTTTTTTGAGCATTCGCCCCCAGTTGTCGGAGCAATGCTCCATCTAGTTAGCGAGCGATCGCCCCCATCCAATGACCATTCTGGGCAAAGCGCTGACTCAGAATTTGTTGGTAAGCGGCCTCATAGCCGTCCACCATACGCTGCACACTAAAGTGTTGCTGTACGTATTCCCGACAAGCCCGCCGGTCCAGATTAGGTACTTGGGCGATCGCCTCAATACAGCCTTCGATGCTGCGGCACAGGAAACCTGACCTGCCGTGGTCAACCACCTCTGGCGTCGAACCTAACTCCATGGCAATCACAGGAGTGCCCGCTGCCATCGATTCAATCATTACCAAGCCAAACGGTTCTTTCCAAGTAATTGGGAACAGCGTTGCGACGGCACCTCCCATCAGGCGATTCTTCTGGATGTGGTTAGCCTCACCCAGATATTGAATTTGTTCGCCATCAATGTGCGGCTTGATTTGCTCTTCAAAAAACTCTCGATCTACCGCATCTACCTTACCTGCCATCTTCAGCGTCCACCCCGTGCGCTTGGCAATTTCGATAGCATGATGGGGGCCTTTTTCCGGTGATAGCCGGCCTAGAAAAGCCAAGTAAGGAGGGTCTTGTGGTTCTGGATAAAACTGGTGGCTTTCGACGTCAATACCGTTGTAGACCGTTGCCACATAGTTAAGGTTGAGGCACGCCTCCCGTTGAGCCTTCGAGATGCTAATAAAAGGTTGCTTGCGGGCATGTTCAAACAACTTGATATTGTCTGGCGTAAAAATGCCGTGCAAGGTATGAATCGTTGGCGTCTTGACGAGTGGTGCATAGGGCAATGCTGCACAACCAACGTGGGAATGGATGATGTCGAACTCGTGGGCACGCTGATAGACTTGGCTCAATTCCATCATTTCGTAAATCTGGTACTCTTTGACGGAAGTATCGAGCCGAAGAGATTGAGGATGAACTGCCTCCAACTTTGCCAGGGTAATACTATCTCCTGAAGCAAATAGGGTGACTTCATGTCCCCGGCGCACCAGTTCGTCGGTCAATAAACTGACCACAAGTTCCGTACCACCATAGGCTGGAGGGGGGACTCTTTCCCATAGGGGGGCAATTTGCGCAATCCGCATTCGTTAGCCTCCTTAAAAGATCGACAAAAAGTTCTGATATCAGCAGAAATGAGGTGATGTCGAGAGCAACCTGCCTCAGCTAGAGTTTTTTTTCGCAGTCATTCCTTGTGAGACTGCACAGGACAAAAGGCTCAAGCCACTGGTCTAGCCAAGCTTAATTCTGTGCAAACCCACATCAGATTGACATCCGCACGCAGGATAACCCAACTCAACTGTTCAGGAATCTAAGTAGAAAAAATTAAGAAATAATTCAAAATTTAGCCTCCTAGGAATCCGTTTTGAGGGACAATCGCTAAAGGTGACTGATTGGAAGAATTTCCTCGGTCAAAACCTCGGGGCGATCGCCAACAATTTTCCTCTCTAGTAGAACAAGTAGTGAGAATTGTAAATATCTTTTGAGTTTTGTTAGTAGGGAAACCCCTACCTGATCAGGGGGGAATATCCACCCCTTAAACTGCTAATTTTGTGTAGCCAATAACTGACAAAATTGCAGCATTGTGAATTGAGTGGCAGTCTGGCCCATGGCAAATGAGCAGCAAAAGAATGTTCGTTTTCATGGAACTCAAACTTCGTACGCACTTCGTGAGGCAATGCCAACATGAGCTGTCCATGCAGGTGTGAGGGGGTGTTATCCGACACAGAGTTGGCCCGAGAGCGGATATCCGCTTTGCTACGAGTATTGCAATCTCATTTTGGGTATTTGGTATCGTTGTAGCCCACCTGTGGCAAGCTACAACTCCTGGTTTTCATCCTGAGCATTGCTGAAACCCCAAAACCCAGAAATTAAATTGTGTTTCTGTCAGATTGGCTGCTATGATTAATAACTGTGTTTAACACACAAGCAATGGCGCGGGCGGTTAGCTCAGTTGGTAGAGCGCCTGCCTTACAAGCAGGATGCCACTGGTTCGAGTCCAGTACTGCCCATCTATAAGAAAGATAAAAAAAGAAGGTTAAGAAGCCTGAATTCGGGAAAAGCTGAAGCCCTTACTTTTCCGCGCGCGACGCGCACGGAAAAGTAAGGGTTTTGGGTCACCGCGCCCAACGCAGTGACCCAAAACCCGCCTAACCCGAACTCACGTTAAGAAGGTTTTTGGCTTAGTAATACTCTGGACAGTTTTTATGAAAATGCTGAAAGCCCTCGTTGACCGATGGTTTTGACCCTCACCCTAAATCTCTCGCCCAAGCAAGGAGAAGAACTGCAATTCGACTCCCCTTCGCCCTTGTTGGGAGAAGGGGTCGGGGGATGAGGGCGAAAACTGTCTAGACTATTGCTTACAGACTATTGCCTAGAAGACTGCGTAGAAGGACTTTTACACCTTCTTAGAGGATATTTTTGGGGAGAGGTGTGAGCCAACTGGCCATCTGTTGGATGTTCACACGGCTGAAAGGTTTTTGATAAAATGCTGATTGCCGTGAGATGCTGAGCTGCTAATCGCTGATAAACAACGGAGAGTTTTGATAGACAAGGACTCCGCCAAATTTCAGTTGAACTAATCAGAATTATTTGTAGCTGGACTTTTTCAACCTTTATGGCGCTACGCACTCATGATGTAAAAGCTGTGTTCTAACCTATGCGTGTAGCGCTATATCACCAATTTAGAGACCAGCACCCAAACCAGCGAGACCTAGCCGCAGCTACTGTTGACATCAAGTACCTCCTCTGGGTACCAGGATCAAAAGTTCTACACTTTGGGGATGTTGCGCAATACAGCGACAGCACAACGTAGCAAATGCAACAAGTGTAACTTCAATGAATTTCAGTGAGGCTAGTGCACGGATGGCAAAGAAATTGACCCACAAAAAGCGTTTAATGCTGCTGCACTGAAACAATACAGCCCCATGTGCTGCAATAAACTTGTGCTGCAATAAAATTGATTTTGTGCTGAGATCTGTGCTAAATGCGATGCTCTGACAAAACGATGGCGTTTATCTCAGTAGCAATGTCATATCGGCTTATAACTCATCGATATCTGGAGCTTTTTTTTGCTTGACAAGAATACTTTTTATGTGTTTTTTCACCGTATTCGGTGTAATGTTCAGTTCTGCTGCAATTTGCTTATAGGTATAGCCCGCTCGTTGCAAAAGCCAGATCTCGGTTTCACGGGACGTTAACCCATAGCTTCGGGCTTCTTCCAAAGCGGCGTATTGAAAAAACTGAGATTCATCTTCCATCAGTATGAGTAAGTGTGGAGTTTGTAGGCTTACAGAATGAAACCAGTATACTTTGACGTGAACAGCGCTTGAGTCCTGGAGACAAATTCTGGACTCTAGCACCCAATATTGCTGAGGAAAGAGATTACGACTTACGATTAGAGATTGACAGAGATGCCGGATCTCCATAGGTAATCTCCCTTTCTGTTGATGATTCGGATTAAATTTTTTAAGAATTACTTCAGCAAGATTATTAATATAAATAATCTCTTGCTGTTTCGATAGAACTAAAATTCCGTGTATCAAGTCTGCAATTAAATCTTGATTGAAATTACAGATAATTTGCTGTCTATGCTGCAAGGCTTGATCGGTGCTTTTATCTAAACCCTGAAATTGCTGGCGCAGAGATTTCTTACGCTTCATAGTCTCGCCTCATGCATTACTCAAGACTCAATAGATGCGCCAAGATCTTGCCAAACTACCACATCAATTACATCCGAAAGGATAGTAATCACTCTGTGTAACATTTCTCATGCTGGGACAACGGATGTGATAGAGATGTGGGGCTTGATGCCCCCTACATCCCTATCACTCCAGAAAAGTCCTTGATTTTAGGGGTTTTAAGTTAGATATCGCGTCATCGCTGATTGCAGACAATCAGCCCTTGACAATCTGAAACACCTACCGAAAGTGTAGCTCTGCCTTAATCAACCCCATTCATAGAGTTGAGTCTGAAAACGTCTTTAAGCAGCTTGAAACAGAAAGAGTATCCTGGCAGGGTAATTTTCAGCCTTGAGTGATTTTGACATGATGCAGGTAGTCGAGAAACAAACAGTAGGAGTGAGTTTCCAGAAGGCAATCCCTGATTGGAATTATCTCAATCAAAGCTTGCTGTTTGTATGACACGACGACAGGGCAAATCATTTCTGCTTAACGCTTTGGCAACCCAGACTTAATCAGATTTTGACCCTGTCCAATGCATCCGAAAGGAATACAAGGAGAATATCATGCCACAACAAGAGGTTCTGGTTCCACAACAAGAGGTTCTGGTTAAGGCAACTGCCCGTAAACCGACTGCTGATGATGTGAAAGCGCAGATTGAAGCACAACTCCAAGCTGCACTCGAAACTGCATTGACCAGTGCACGTCCTGAAGTTGCTGAGCCACTGTATTGGTGGAATGTGTTTGGTTTTGGTCCAATTCAGCCTGGTGCTGGTATTACTTCGATCAGTGGCTTTAATCCTCCACTGCTTCCTAACCAAGTGATTCGAGCAGGAGAGCAAGCTTACGTTGCCTCTATTATTGTGTTGAACCCATTTATCATACCCGGCGGAGCTCCTCCTACTCCCTGTGAGATCCTGCAAACCTTTGCCCTGCCCTATGAAATCAACTTCCAAATGGCCAATTTGACCAGTTGGACTGCGGCAGGTATCCTCACGTCCGCTGGAAGTTTTGTCCCGGGAGGCCCTTGTTTCTATGTCAATCTCATCACCTTGCCGGCACAGCCTCCGGGACTCTATGAGATGAATATCACAGCACGGATCTTTGGTGCTGGCGGAAATCCGGCTCCTCCGTTCTCTGGCTTTGCCAAGAGTGTGCGGGACCTGGATGAGGATCTGTTTATGGCGACTGGACCACAGTGGAGAATCGATCATCCCATCCGCTATCAGGTCTACGCATAAGTCACCTTGATCAGGGTTTTCAGTCTGCCACCCGGCAGACTGAAAACCTGCCTTCTCCACAATGATTGCGATCGCCCATCCAAATCACCTCCGCGAGCAGACTCGTTATGCGCATCCATATTGACTCCACGCTCCTTGCCCGTATCCGGCTAGCCTTACGGCAGGCAGCTCAGGATTTCCTGCTCGTTCCGAACATCAGCTTGATTGATTTTGGCAGCCCTAGACATGGCGGTCAGATTGCCGAGCATGAAGGTGCAATCCGTGTGCATGTTTACCAGAAACTGGATCCTGTCTCGCTAGAATATGCCGTTGCTGCTGGCGAAACCCGCCCTATCCCCAAATATATTGGCGGTTTTCCCACCGATGTCCTAGAGGGGAAGTATCGGTTGCAACCTACGATCTCCCAGCGTGTGGCTTCGTCGTTACCGCGAAGGGGGGCCTTACCATTCAGCCCGTCTACCTCTGATTCTCGTGCCCGTCGTGCCGACCCCCTCGAGGGTGGAATCAGTATCTCCAGTGAGCGGCATTACACCTACGGCACTCTGGGGGGGCTGGTCAAAGACCGCACATCGGGCGCTCCTATGATTTTAAGTAACTGGCACGTGCTGGCGGGAGATTGGATGGCTCTGCCCGGTCAAAAGATTTACCAGCCTGGTCGTCTGGATGGGGGGAAGGCGGGAGATACTGTCGCAACCCTGACTCGAGATGCAATGTCGGTCAATCTGGATGCCGCTGTAGCCAGGCTGACTGGGAGCCGTCGGTTGATCAATCACCAGTTCAAGTTAGCTCGGGTCAATGGTGTTGGACAGGCGCAGTTAGGCATAGAGGTTGTTAAGTCAGGGCGACGGACAGACATTACCTACGGGCGAGTGACGGGAATAGAGGGCGTCACCCGACTGCGATATGGGACTTTGAAGCGTGTAATTCAGGGAGTGATCACGATCGAACAACGGCAGTTCGATGAAATAGTCAGTGGACCAGGAGATTCTGGTGCTTGGTGGCTGGATACCGCAACTCACCGGGCAGTGGGATTGCACTTCGCTGGCAGTAACGATCCAGAACGGGCGCTTGCCCTCGACATGGGGCGGGTATTAGATGCGTTGCAGGTGGATATTGTTTGAGCATTCCCTACCTTGGTGAGACCGTGTCAAACTCAGACTCAGACTTTATGATCAGAGCGCGTCGGGCACGTGATCAGCTGGTTGCCCAATTTCTAGATCATCCCGATGTGAGTTTCATCGATATTGGCTACGTTCCTGGAGAAACACCCAACGACCAAAATCGGGTACTCCGAATTCATGTGCGCGATCGCTGGATGCAATCCAACCCCGAAGATCGAATCTCATTTCCGGCGGCGGTAGAGGGCATTCGGGTCGTCGTTATTTCAGGAGACTATCAACCTGAGACCAATCCCTCAACAGAGGAGAATGATTATGGCTAATTCAGAACACAGACCAGATCCAATTCCTGACGAAACCGATGACCTGGAACTGATTGATGGGATTGGTACAGCCACTGCGGAAGCCCTATATGAAGCAGGGATTCGGTTGTTCAGCGATCTGGCACAACACACCCCCCAGAGTTTGTCCCGGCTTCTGCATGAGCAAACCGATTTGCGGGTGTCGCCGCGACGGATCGAAACAGAAGACTGGATTGGTCAGGCACAGGAATTGGCCGAGCAAGTTGAAGCGCAAGAGGGGGCGCTCGTTGAGGAACCTTTGTCTGAAGAGACGCTAGAGGCAGTCTCCCCTGAGGTCGCGCCAGAACTAGCAAAGACACCTCCACAATGGCAACAACATGCCAGTTTCTCAGTCACCTTCGACACCCGACCGGGAGAGACTGGGGAAACTCTATGGCAAACTCGCGTTGTCCATCAGGAGACTCATGGCCAGGCGCAATTGGCGGGAATTTCAACCCTACCCTGGGTGAGTTGGATTTTGACCCAGGCAAGATTGCCCCTGGCAACGGAACTGATTCCCACTACCCCTGAGATCAGAACACCAACCATGCCGGCAACGCCAAATCATGTTTTTCTAGAGATTTTGGAGGTGAAAGTTTCTGAAATCGAATCTGCGATCGCCAAGCTTACAAAAGAGCGAAAACTTCTGGCAGAGGTTCGCTTCCGCCTTGGTGGAAATCGAGCGGAAGCACTGACAACCCAGCAAATTCCTTATCAGGTCTCAGTTTGCACCACAAACTTACAGACTAATGCGTCTAATCTAGTAGGGACTGATTTGGGGCATTTGCAAAATCGTGAATTTGAATATGTCAGTCGGCATGAATTTCCAGTGCCAGCAGTTGGCCGCTATGAATGTCACAGCGTTGTCCTGTTACTCCCTCCCTACCCCAGAATGGAGTACTACCAGGGTCCCATCCTCAAGGTAGAGACATGACGCTGGTCACGATGCTGCGATCGCAATACGATCGCCTCAACCTACTTCAAACAACAATTGAGTCATGAGTTCCTTCGACTGGGAAAAATTCCTGGGGCAATGGAGTCTGGAATTAATCGAGTCCTGGGAGAGAAACCAGGAGGCATTGCCTCCCGAAGTCATTACATCCGGTTGGCTAGGATATCCAGGGGCGACGGAAGCTCAGATTGTAGAGGCTGAAACTCGTCTAGGGATATCTCTCCCGCCCTCCTATCGAGCATTTCTGAAAGTCACGAATGGTTGGCGACGAACAACCCCGTTTATTGATCGGCTCTGGTCTACGCAGGAAATTGAATGGTTTCAAGTCAGACATCAACAATGGATCGAACAGTTCACCAGAGACTATGCTCCGCGGCAGCAACCCAGTGCTTCAGTCAATGGCTCTGCCAGCCATCCAAAATTTCCCCACATCCCTGATCAGGATTACTTTGTCTACGGGAATGAGCAGAATTGTTTGAGTTTGCGGTTGGAATATTTACAGACTGCTCTGGAAATTAGTGACAAGGGAGAGTCTTCTATTTATCTCCTCAACCCTCGAATTGTTCGTGAAGATGGGGAATGGGAGGCATGGTTGTTTGGTAACTGGCTCCCTGGAGCAGACCGCTACCAATCTTTTCAGGACATGATGCAGGCGGAATATCAAAACTTTCTTGAATTGCGAGATTGACGATAGAGAACAGATTTTTGGCAATGGAGGAGCCTCAAAGGAAATTGAATCATGGCCTTACAAACTTCAAATGTAAATGCTTCTATGACAGTTTCAAAAGATATGATGATTCAGGCGGCATCTTCTCGATCTACCCCAGCACTGACCGATCAGTCGTCCCCGCTGCTCCAGGGAATTATTGCGGAATTGATGGATGGCGTTCTAATCCTAACGGATCAGCAAGAGATCGTATACGCTAATGATAATGCACGAAGAATCTTAAATAGACTGAATCAAGTTCATTCTCCTGCAAATTGGGTTCCTCAAGAAATTGAGCATATTTGCCGATACCTAATTCATAGTCGCAGTTTATTTCCCAATCAACATTGGCTGACAGAATCTGAGGTTTTTATTGACCAGACTACTCCACTCCATATTCAGGCACGCTGGCTGAAATTAGAAGCAGTGGAGCAACCCTACCTGCTCTTGACACTAGAGGATCGTTATCAAACTCTAAAAAATATTGCCATTGAAGAAGCAGAAAGATATGGTCTAACCCCGCGTGAAAAAGAAGTCTGGATACTCCACCGAGCAAATCGCACCTATAAACAAATCGCCACGGAATTATGCATTACTCCAAATACGGTAAAAAAGCATATGAGGAGCATTCATATAAAGCAACGAGAACATATGGATGGAAGCTTTTTTAATTAAAATCCATCAGTTAACGTCAGTTCGGGTGAAGCAGGTTTTTGCGTATCCTGAATTCACGTTAGTTACATAGCGCTACGCGCATAGATTAGGACAATGCGTTTTGTGGGCAACCCTGCACAGCGAGGTTGCCCACAAAATGCGTCTTACATCATGAGCGCGTAGCGCCATAGAGTCAGATTTTTTATAAAACGCACACACGGTTGCTAATTCTTCATCACAGCAACTTGCTGAAGGTTGGAGACATTTTGCTGGTCACGCTGAAAAATGCTCTCTCAGAGAAAACTTCAGAGCGCTGACTACATGAAGGTTCATCCAGTTCTGGAATGCTTACTTTGCGGGTATTCCAGAATTGGGTGAGTGCTTTAGTCTAAGCTCAAAGATTCTGAACTCACCGGATTTTTTAGAATACAAACTGTAGAGTCATTTAGCAGCATCTTTTGACCGGGCTACCCATGCAACTGTCTCCCACCGATGGGGGCATTGCTCTTGACGAGAAGGATACGGGCTTCGGCTGTGTCTTTGGAGTGGGTCTGCCGTTGCTGCTGTGATGTGTGTCCTTTGGTGCCCCCCTATGACCGAACCTCCTTCCTCTGGTAGCATGTTGGCAACACTGTCGCAGACTAACCGCCGGGGTGACTTCACACGGCGTGTCAAAGATCTGCCCGCAGCTCAGTTTGCTCAACTGCTCGACCAGATCACCGATGAGTTTAACCAGTGTCGTCGGGCGATCGAACTGATCAACCATGATGCGCTGGAAGTGATTCTGGAGCAAATTTTAGAAGCCTTTACGCTCAAGATTGGTCAGATCCTTGAGGCGGATCGCACAACAATTTTTTTGGTGGATGAAGAAAAGCAACAGCTCTGGTCAAAAATTGCTCAGGGCGAAGGTGATGAGAAAGTGGAGATCCGCTTGCCGATGAACCTTGGCATTGCTGGACAGGTCGCAACCACGGGTGAGGGCTTAAACATCCCCGATGCCTACGCCCACCCCCTATTCAACCCGGAGGTGGATCGCCAAACAGGGTATCAAACGCGCAACATTCTTTGTATGCCGATCTTTGATACTCAGCAACAGGTGGTGGCGATCGCCCAACTCCTGAACAAAGCGGGTGACCAGCCCTTTACTCAGCAGGATGAAGAACGCTTTCAGGACTTTGCAGTCTCAATGGGCATCATTTTAGAGACGTGTAGTTCCTTTTATGTGGTAGCTCGCAACCAGCGGGGGGCCGCAGCCTTATTGAATGCAACAGCCCTTCTGGGCAAAAGCCTGGACTTAGAAATTACCTTGCGGGCGGTGATGGACGAAGCCCGCCGCCTGATGCAGGCCGATCGCAGTACTCTGTTTTTGCTTGACCTAGAGCGCAATGAACTGTGGTCAAAGGTGCATAAAGTGGACGGCAAAACGATGGTTGAGATCCGCATTCCGATGAACCGGGGCATTGCTGGATTTGTCGCTTCCACCGGGCAGACGGTCAACATTCCCAACGCCTACAACGACCCCCGCTTCGACCCCACTACCGATCGCAAAACTGGATACCTGACGCGCACCATCCTGTGTATGCCGGTCTATAACTCCGAAAATAAGTTGATTGGGGTGACGCAACTGATCAACAAATATCAGGGCACCTTTACCCGCTCGGATGAGGAATTTATGCAGGCATTTAATATCCAGGCAGGGATTGCCCTGGAAAATGCCCAACTGTTTGAGCGGGTATTGCTAGAAAAGCAATACCAAAAAGATATTCTGGAAAGCCTCTCGGATGCAGTGATCTCAACGGATCTAGAGGGCAAAATTGTCACCATCAATGATGCAGCCTTGGAACTATTGGGGTGTCCCTTAAAGCGGGATGGCGGCAAACAACAACAGATTTGGATCAAGACACTCACAGGTCGCCCAGTCTGGGACGTCGTACCGATTGAAAATTTGCGGATGCGCCTAGAGGACAGCCTGAAAACTGGAGCGCGTCATTATGTGCCAGAACAAAGTTTGACCGTTGGCATTGTAGAGATTTCATCTTCTCAGAAATTTTCTGAGAAATCATCTGTTGAGCCATTAGCAAATTCATCGAATTCATTCTCTGAAGCTGTTATTAACTCATCTAGTCAATTGTTGACAGACACTTCAGCAAATGTGGAGAGCAGACCGCTTCAATTCCTCGCTCACCCTATGCCAAAGGATGCCCCTGATCGATCACCTCAGTCTGCTTGTCAGCCAGCGTCTGCAATTGACGAGCGATCATCGCCCTCTTGCCTCACCCCTCGCCCCTCGCCCCTTACCCATCTTCTGGCAGTACGCGATCGCACCTACCCTGACCAATATCTGCTGTGGAACGATCGGCAAACTGCCCAGTTTGTTCCTGCTGAAGCGGTGTGCGAGGTCGAACACAGCGTTAACCTGACGGTGAACCCGCTGACGAACCCTGAGGGCAAAGTGCGGGGGGGGCTGGTGGTGTTGGAAGACATTAGCCAGGAAAAGCGGATGAAGGCTACCATGTATCGCTACATGACCCCTGGGGTGGCAGAGCGAGTCATGGCCTTGGGCGAAGATGCCCTCATGGTGGGCGAACGCAAGGAAGTGACGATTTTGTTCTCGGACATCCGTGGCTATAGTTCCATCACCGAAAAGATGGAAGCTGCGGAAGTGGTCACCCTGCTCAACCATTATTTTGAAACTATGGTGGAGGCAGTCTTTAACTTTGAAGGCACCTTAGACAAATTCATTGGCGATGCACTGATGGCGGTCTTTGGCGCACCGCTGCCCGTACAGGATCATGCCTGGATGGCGGTGCAGTCTGCCCTAGATATGCGACGTCGCTTGGTGGAATTTAACCGTCATCGCCACACTGCCAATCAGCCCTTAATCCGCATAGGGATCGGCATCAGTTCAGGCGAGGTGGTCTCCGGCAACATTGGCTCTCAGAAACGGATGGACTATACCGTGATTGGCGATGGCGTTGATGTCAGTTCCCGGCTGGAGGGAGTGACGAAGGAGTATGGCTGCGACATCATCCTCAGCGAGTTTACCTACCGTCTTTGCCGCGACCAAGTATGGGTGCGGGAGCTAGACCGCATCCGCGTCAAGGGGAAAACGCAACCCATCAGCATCTACGAATTACTGGGCGATCGCTCCCAACCCCTCGACCCCGCCACCCAACATTTTCTGCAATGCTATGAGGCTGGGCGTGCCGCCTACACAGCCATGGACTTTTTGGGGGCAATGACCCACTTCCAGCAAGCCCAACGCCTTAACGAGCGCGATCGCGCCGTTGCCATCCATCTGGAACGTGCCCACAACTACCTGCTCAACCCACCCCCCAGCGATTGGGATGGCGTCCACACCATGACCACCAAATGACTAGGCAATCCACAATCCTCTCACCACCCCCAAGTGCCCATGCCCCCCTTAAACGGTCCCACGATGTCCTGCGTGATCCACCCCCCATAAAAATCGCCCGGTTGCGCCTGCACCCGCTCCCCATCCACCAAGCACTCATCCATGCGACCGGGATAGAAGGCGATGTAGTCCTTGATGCCTGCAAAGCGGGGGGTGGGGTCGGGGTAAAACCAGGCCACATTCGTCTCGGTGCGATCGCCCACCGTCAGCGTGTAGTAACTTGCCTGCCCCTTCCATTCACAGAAAGTTGAGCGGGGCGTTTTGCAGAGAAACTCCATCCGCACATCTTCAGGGGGAATGTAGTAGACCGGGGGATGGCTGGTCTCCAGCACACGCTTGGTGCGGCGCGAGTCAGCGATCGTTTCTCCGTTAAACCGCACCACGATGTGCTTGGGTGAGTCTTCCAGGCGCGGCGGACGGGGATAGTCCCACACTGACTCCTGCCCCGGTCCCGGTGTAATGCGTTCTCTCACGACAACCTCCTAATCAGGGATTTGCACGTTAATCCTGTCCCCCGCCGTAGGATGTGCTAGGCAATAGCCGTAACGCATCAGGGGGATTGTAGTCTCACTGGCGATCCACAATCGCGATTTCATCAATCGTGATTTCCCCAAACCTAAAGAGAATTCTGAGCAAGCAGTCCCCATCCACTCGCTCTTCAGTCTGTTGATTCCATTATGAAGTCTACCGTCCAATTGACCCTTGCCTACCTCAGTACACTGCTGGTTGCGGCGGGGGCGATCGCCGCCCAGTCCCTGCCCACCGCTATTGTGGTCTCCGTGGGGGATGGCGATACGCTGCGTGTCACCTATTCTGGCAGACCCCTCACCATTCGGATGGCCTGTATCGATGCGCCAGAGAGCAACCAGCCGGGAGGCAGCGCAGCAACCAATCGCCTACGGCAACTCCTGCCACGCGGACGAGCCATCCAAATCCGTCAGGTCGAAATCGACCGTTATGGCAGAACTGTCGCAGAAGTCTTTGTAGGGGGGCGATCGCTCAACCTGCAACTGGTGCGGGAGGGGCTAGTCGTGGTCTACCCGGAATATCTGCACAACTGCCAGGCGACGCGCGTCCAGTTCCTCCAAGCCGAACAGCAGGCAAGGCGATCGCGACGAGGATTCTGGGCACAGGCAAACCCCATCATGCCCTGGAACTGGCGACGACAGCAAGACATCGCCCAGCCCCCACGCCCCACCCCCGTCCGCGATCTGGATTGCAGCGACTTTCGCACCCAGGCTGAAGCCCAGCGCGTGTTGGATGCAGACCGTAGTGACCCACATCGGTTAGACAGCGATCGTGATGGCATTGCCTGCGAAAGCCTACCTTAATCACTGCTTGTAATCACTGCTTAGATGTTTTTTTAGAGGTTTTTAGCCCAGTGGTTCTTGCGTTGAGTGACCGTGGAGCAATCCCTCGTCAGAGAAATACGCTGAGGGGGTTTGCTCTGCAATCCTGCACCTGCCATAGGATGTGTGAGGCGATCGCCGTCACACATCGGGGGAACCGTAGATTCACTGATGGCATGATTCTGCCTGTAACCAATAACGTCTGATTTTAACGAGAGCTTACCATTGGGCCACTTCAATTTAAAGTTGTCATGAGACTCTGCGGAAATCCTACGTCACTTCCAAAGAGGCCTTCTAGAATTTACGGGAGGAATGCTGATGACATCGGCGCTCCCATGCATCTACTGAAGCGACGAAATCAGTGAATGCATCTCCTCTAGGCATCTTCCATCGTCTTATACAGAATCCGTCTGTAAAATAGCCGTTTGTTGTGATGTAAAACGTGCGCCCATCGTAGGTTTTACATCACAACAAGCTGACTCAATAACCGACGGAGTCGGTGTCAGGGTTTGAGCCGCGAACAGTTCAGACAACAGTTTCTGCAGGGAGGCTGATCCGGTCTTGAGATGGCTGCTGTCCTCTGTTGCATGGCGCTTGTATGGCGCTCGCGCTCATGAGGTCAAACGCGTTTTGTGGAATCCCCTGTGCAGCGGGGTTTCCTACAAAAAACATTGTCCTAACCTATGCATGTAGCGCTATAGACGCAGTAGCTAGTTGCTTGTGAGGGTTGCAGAACACCTCAAACTTCGGTATTGACTTACCCCGTTAACTGGACAGTGCAACGTTTCACAACCGAAACGTTTACAACCGAAAAGTGGGGGGTGCTGAGCAGTCCATCTCAGACTGTCGCTCGATGTCATCGCTCTTTTCTTCGCAGTTTTACCGAGGAGTACTCTGAGTATGTTGAATAAGGTGAACTTGATGGTGGCCTCAGCCATTGCTGTTGCAACTGTTGGTTTAGGCGGTGCTCCTGCGTTGGCGCTCTCCGTCACCCCAACAGATGACCCTATGGCTCTGTTCAATCGTTTGTTGGGTGGTGCTTCTGGCTTAAGCAACATTACAGTCGATATCACCGGAACGACTACAGGTGGGGGGATTAAAAGTGGTTTTGGGCTGTTCAGCGATGACACAACCTTTGGCTTAGGTTCCGGTGTGGTATTGAGCACAGGGGCTGCTACAGGTGTGCTTGGCCCTAACAACGCTTCAAACTCTACAACTGGTTTCGGTCGCACGTCTCAATTGAATATTTCATTCGATGTAGATAACACAGTGGAGAGTCTATTTTTCCAGTATGTTTTTGGGTCTGAGGAGTTCTTTGAGTATGCTCAAACTGCCTATAACGATTCGTTTGAGCTGCTCCTCAACGGTGTGAATCTAGCCCTGCTCCCGAATGACGATCCAGTCACAATCAATAACCTTGCAACCCCAGCAGGTCCTATTGATCCAACGCTCCTGCTGGCAAATCCCCTTGGGTCCCCTGCTACCCAGTTAGATGCCTACACCCGCGTACTGACCCTCACGGGTGTATTAAACAGAAATGCAAGAAACACCCTTACGATTCGCATCTCAGACGTGTCCGATGACGGGTTAGATTTTGAGTATGACTCTGCTGTTTTCATTAGAGGAGGGACTATTGCAACAGTGCCATCAACAGGGCAGATCCCGACTCCCGCTCTGTTGCCTGGTCTCATTGGGATGGGGATGGCGGCATCGCGCAAGCGGGCCAAGGCAGTGGCAGCCGCTGAGGGCTAGGTCTTAAAAGACTGGCAGTACGCAGGTTTGAGCTTGCTTATCGCTGCTTGCAGTGGTGTGGTTACAAGCCACACCCCTCAACCCCTCAACCAGCGGCATCTCGTGCGGCGTGACCGTTTCTTATAACTACGGCGCTACACGCATAGCTTAGAAAACCGCTATAGAATCCTGACAAAAATCACTGGTCAAATCAGCAATGCCAAATAACTTGACCAAACGTCAGTTCGGGTTAAGCGGGTTTTGGGGCACCGCGCTCAGCGCGGTGCCCCAAAACCCTTGATGTTCTGTGCGCGTCGCGCATAGAACATCAAGGGTTTTAGCGTATCCCGAATTCACGTTGACCAATGTTTTTGTGA
>DVEB01000330.1 GCA_015295905.1 Synechococcales cyanobacterium M55_K2018_004 | reverse complement strand
AAACACGTTTTACATCATGAGGGTGCAGTGCCATCAAACCACTCTAGAAGTCCAAAATGAGAATGGCTGCGCGTGAGTTTGACGAGCAGTTATCGAATTCAAGTGCTAGTAGGCAAGTGCTAGTAGGATAGTTGAGGCGCATTGCTTGTCAAGGAATCGAAAATGTGGAGTTTTGCAGGTGGGACTCAGTTTAAGTGGGGCGATCGCACTTACCTGATGGGCGTCTTGAATGTCACCCCCGACAGTTTCAGTGACGGCGGTCAGTTCAACACACTGGAGGCTGCCCTCCGTCAGGCCCATACCCTCGCAGCCAGTGGTGCGGATGTGCTGGATATTGGCGGTCAATCGACCCGTCCCAACGCTGAGGATGTTTCCCTAGACGAGGAACTGCGGCGAGTCATCCCCGTGATCCAAGCCATCCGCAACGGGTTGGCCTCATTCCCACCACTCTCCATCCCCATCTCGGTCGATACCACCAAGGCTGCCGTTGCTCAAGCAGCGATCGCCGCTGGAGCCAACATTGTGAACGATATCTCTGGCGCAACCTACGACCCAGAGATGCTGACGACCGTTGCCAAACTAGGCGTTCCCCTCATCCTGATGCACATCCGGGGAACTCCCAAAACAATGCAGCAACTCACAGATTACACCGATGTAGTGGGGGAAATTTGTGCTTTTCTGGAGGACCGAGTGAAGGCCGCGATCGCCCACGGCATTCCTCCCGCCCACCTCGCAATCGACCCCGGCATCGGCTTCGCCAAGACCTACGCACAAAATCTGGAGATCTTCCAGCGCCTTCCCGAACTCAAACGCCTGGGTTATCCAGTGCTGGTGGGGCCTTCCCGGAAGAGCTTTATTGGCCACCTGCTGAACCAGCCCGATCCTCAGCTGCGCGTGTGGGGCACGGCAGCAGCTTGCTGTGGGGCGATCGCTGGCGGAGCCGATATCTTGCGTGTTCACGATGTCCAGGAGATGCGGCAGGTCTGCCAGGTGGCCGATGCTCTGTGGCGGAAAGCAGGCTGAATTCGGGTCAGATGGCCTCTAGTCTAGCCCTACCGTTCGCTACCGCTGCCAGCGGTGCCGCCGCTGCCCCCTTGGCTGCTGCGATTGGTATCCCCAAATCCAGGTTCTATTAGCTCTCCCAGCGCTTCCGTCAGAGCTTTGGGATCCATGAACACAATCTTGGAGTTCTGGCTTTCGCCCAGGCGATAGTTGGCATCGACATAGCGTTGGGCCACCAGATAGCGCAAAATTTCGCGGGCACTATACCCCCCTCCCAACGCATCGGAGAGTTTGCGGATAGATTCCACCACCGCTTCGGCCTCGGCGATCGCCGCCTGTTTCTTCCCCTCCGCTTCTAAAATATCGGCTCTCTTGCGGCCTTCCGCCTCCGTTTCCAGGGCTTTGCGGCGGCTCTGGGCAGCTCGCTCCTGCTCCATCGCGTCGAGGACGGTTTTAGTGGGGGTAATATTCTGAACCTCCACCCGTGTCACCTTCACGCCCCACGTGGCAGTGGCATCATCGAGTTGGTGCAGCAACGCCTGGTTAATTTCGTTGCGGGAGGAGAAAGTCTGCCCCAACTCCATCCGGCCAATTTCCGATCGCAGGGTGGTGGTCACTAGGTTTTCCAGCGCCTCTTCCACATCTTCCACTGCATAGTAAGTACGCTCAAGCTGCAAAATCCGCCAGTACATCACCGCATCGACCACCACCGAAACGTTGTCTTTGGTGATGGCATCCTGGGGCTTGGTATCGAGGACCCGTTCCTTAGTTGACTCTTCCAGCACAATATTGTCGAGGAAGGGCACAACAAAGTTTAGGCCGGGGGTCAGCTTGCGGTGATAGCGCCCCAGACGTTCAACCAGTGCTTCAGTGCCCTGGTTGATAATTTTGACTGAGCCAACAGTGTAGCCAATCAGAACAAGGGCAAGAGCGGCAACAATGGGTTCCATAACCGAAGGTGAGTGAGCAACTGTGCAAGCATTGTGGCACGTCGGGAAGGTAACATCTGCTTTTCAGGGAGGCGGGCTGTAGCCTCCGCTTGAATCAGATGTACTCCTGCCCTTCTACTCTAAGGGTTTGTGGCTGGAATGACACACTTTTCGATGGATTTCTCCACTCTTCAAGGCGGCAGTGAACTGAATCTGCCAGCGCTACACGCTCATGATGTCAAACACTTTTTTGGGGAACCCCGCGCAGCGGGAGAGAGCATGTCACCTTTGCAGGCCCTCATCCCCCAGTCCCTGCTCCCAACTTGGGAGCAGGGGAGCCGAGAGCATCTCCAAGTCCCTCTCCCAGCTTGGGAGAGGGATTTAGAGAGAGGGCAAAGGTGACATGCACCCGCGCGGGGTTTCCCCAAAAAGCTTCGTGCTAACCTGAGCATGTCGCGCTATATGAAAACCGCTATAACGGCCCGAATTGTGCTGCCCAGGGCGCAATTGCTGATAGCACGAAAACACCCCAATGCCCAAGCTAAGGTCTTGGTTGGATTTCATCTGCGGCAGTCTGCCCACCACCCACGGGTAGAACGATCAGGGTATTCCCCTGGCGACCGACGACATGAACCGTCTGCCCGGCAGCGATCGCCACATCTGAGATCTGGCAACGGGCTGTCCAGTAACTCCCCTCGTAGGTGACTTCTCCTTCTCCACCGGGGGGAATCGCAACAGAGACTTCGGCCTCTTCGGGGGGTCTGAGTTCCTGCGACTCTTTGGGAACCAATCCCCGTAGCACCAGCGCCAGTGCAATGGAGAGAACCGCCCAAATCATCACCTGCAGCGGCACAGGTTGAACCGTCATGGCAGCGATCGCCGTAATCAGTGCAGCGATGCCAATTGCCGCAATCGTCGGCTCAAACGCGACCAAGCTTACGCCCAGACATCCCAACCCAACCAACAGCCACAGCACTTCAGCAGGTTGATTTAGCAGCCATTGCATGGTGGTAGATCCCCTTAGGATCGTAGAGTCCTAACCGTCCTCTTGTTCTTCCTCCGGTGCTGGTTGGCACGGCTTTTCCCAGGGAGCACGAAGTTGCAGCGGGTGTCGCCGCCGCAGCAGATGCACCGTTGCCAGAGGCACACTGCCCGGCAGAATAAACATCACTAGGGGCAGACCACTGACAAGGCAAGCCCATCCCTGACAGTGAAACTGACTCTGCTGGCTGAGCGTGGAGTACAGGGGCAGCGTCGCTGGTTGTTCAGGCGGGCTTACTGTCTGATTCAACCACGCCACTAACGTATCTGGCAACTGAGTCGTCATCCGCAGTTGCAGGTCAGGGCTAGAGAAAGACTGGACATAGGCAGGGGTGAGAAAAGGCTTGTAGCGATCGCCCTGAAGGGTAACCTGTTGCACAAAAGCCAGCGCCAGCCCCTTCAATAACCGCCGCACCTGTTCCGTCTCCTCGCCCCGACGCTCGCGCACTAGTAAGCTTTCCGTCAAAGCCTGGTTGAGGTTGGTCGGGTCTCCTACACTTAAGTGGCTCGCCCCGATCGCAGTCACCAGATATTTTTTAGGCATCTGCAGGTGAGTAAAGGGGAGCAGTTGTTGACTGATGGCAGGCGTAATCGTATCGTTTGTACTACTCAGGACGAGGGTCGGAACGCGAATTTTGGCTAAGCTAGTCTCATCAAACAAGCGACCAATCACGGGGTTGAGCGCCATGATTTGCACAATCCGGTCGTCTCTCAAGTCAGGCAAGCGATTGGGCAGGTCGGCAGCCGTGCATTGCAGCCAGTCAGCCGCCGAAAGCTCTGTCGGCATGGGACTGTGACAAAATTCTCGCAACCGTTGCAGGTTTAACCGTGCCCCCACCAGCGCCAGGGCGGTATAGCCGCCGAGGGAGTGCCCAATCACCGTGACCTGACGAGTATTGAGCCGTCCCCTCAAGAGATTCGAGCGGCGCTCCATCCGATCTAACTCGTCCAACAGAAAGCTAATGTCCTTAGGACGGTCGATAAACTCACTAGCGGGCAAAAGTTCACCCAGGGTGCCATTGTGTAAGCGTCCGCTCGTCAAACGAGTTAACCAGGCCACATTGCTACCAGGGTGCTCTAGGGCAGCAACCGTGAACCCGTGGGAGGCAAGGTGATAGGCCAGATAACCGAGAAAACGCCGATCTGCCCCAAATCCGTGGGAGAGCACCACCAACTGCCCGTTACTACGCCGACTCCAGTACATATCGACGGGAATTGCTCGAAACCGTTCATAGTCCCGCAGGGTAAAACTGATCTGTCGCACCCAGCGGGGGCCAGAAGTGGTTGGGTCAATCTGGCTGTGAATTGCGGGCGGGTCAGGAAGAGTCAATTCTTGTTCGAGCAATGAGCTAAGCGCCTGACTCTGCCAATAGGGCAGGTTGAGTTGAGAACCAAGCGCGATCGCCGATGCCAAATCCACCACCAGTTGGTCTTCCGGGTAAGCTCGTATCACCCCCAACAGACTCAACCCCTCTGGCTGTTGGGCCGCTTCGTGCAGAGCAACGCGAATTTTTTCGGGGGTGCTGTTGGGAATCGCTTTTTGCAAGATCGTGAGAAACCTGCGACCGGCGGATGAAAGGAGCAGATCCTCAACCAACTGATTCCCAACATCAGGGTCAAGCGGTAAGGTACTAGCTAGTAGTCGCTGTGTTTCTGGAGTCAGTAGCATCCTGTAGGACTGTAGCCCAGCGGGCACCTCACCTGAACGAGCAAACTGCTCCAAATCATCCACGCTGATGGACTGTTGCAGCGGGCCAAACCGCGCAGTTAGACGCTCTGCGGCGATCGCAGGCAATGCCGCCAAGCTTAGGATCAGCGTACACCCTGCGTAGGTCCACCATCGTTTCCAGGCCGCGGCTCTGCGGCTAGAAGGCAAAGGGGACTGGCGGGGGTGAGGGCGTGTCCGATACATATCAGCCTGTAAATCAGCCTGTTCAGCCTGTATAGTCCCTCGCGCGTGAGCGGGGGTGGATGAGCGAGAGAGGAACGATGGGGTTAGGGTCACTGGACTCAAACCGTAAGGGGGCAAACGACAACTGCAAGAACACTACGGCAGAAAAGCGGGCACCTCAGCGGTTGCGAGCGGTCAACGTTCGGGAGGTCAGCGTTTTCTGCGGGAACAATTAATCCTCTAGCAATGACCTCTAGCAATGAGTAGACGGAATCGATACCAAGCAGCCATCAGCATCCCGGTGAACGAATGAATCGAGGTATGGATCACTGGTGGATAGCGGCGGCAAGTGAGTAGTTACCGCGGCCCCATCCACAAAACCGTCTTTAATCTGAAGGATCTCTTCATCTGACGATCTTCTGAGGATCGTTTGAGGATCGTTAGGATTTGGTTAGGATTCCCCTAGTGCTGCGAGAGAACGACAGGAAACACATCTTCAATTGTGAAGAAAAGTTGCGAATTACTGAACTGTTTTCCGGGCAGGTGCGTTACAAAGGTTCCCAATTGTTCCAATAACATTAGTCAACAATCCCCCTAGTTTGCAACTAACTTACGAGAGAATTTGGGATCGACCAATATAGCTGCTTACAGGGGTGTGATCACAGATCACACCACTCAACCCCTTAGCCAGCAGAATCATGTGCGACGTGACTGGCTCTCATCACTATGAAAACCGCGATATGCGGGTTAAATCAGCAACGCCGATGAGAAGAATTGTTGTTGGGGTCATAGGGCCGGGAGAGGGTGCTGCTCACGCTGAGTGTGAGTGGGCTTATCAGTTAGGCGGTGCGATCGCCACCCAGGGGTGGATCCTCTTGACAGGTGGACGGAACGTTGGGGTGATGGATGCTGCCAGTCGGGGCGCAAAAGCCCAGGGAGGACTAACCATTGGCATCCTCCCAGACAGCAATCCCAAAAACGTCTCCGCAGCGGTGGATATCGCTATCTACACCAACCTAGGCAACGCCCGTAATACGATCAACGTCCTCTCTAGTGATGTGGTGGTGGCCTGCGGCATGGGGCTAGGCACAGCCTCTGAAGTCGCGCTGGCGCTCAAGGTGGGAAAACCTACCTTGCTGTTCCAGCCAAACCCAGTCCATGCAGCCTTCTTCCAAGAAATTTCTCAGGGCAAAATTCAAACGCTTTCGTCTGTGGAGGATGTGATTCGAGTCATTCGTTCCTATTGTGCTTAACTAACGTGAATTCGGGATAAGTTGAAACCCTTGCTTTTCCGTGCGCGTTGCGCACGGAAAAGCAAGGGTTTTGGGTTGCCGCGCCCGGCGCGGTGACCCAAAACCCTTTTAACACGGAATCCGTTGCTGATAGGGTCAGTTAGTTTTTGGTAGAACGCCCGCTGCGCGGGCGTTCTACCAAAAACTAACTGCTACTTTATAGGCGGATTCCGTATAACCAGAACTAACGTTAACTAACGTGAATTCCGGATAAGCTATATTTAGGCCAAGAACTACTGTGCTGAGAGCACCCCCGTTGTTCATACTGACGCTACAATAATTGCCAGAGTTTTATTAGGAATCTGCTCCCAGTCTGCATCTAAATCCCTCTTCAGCCTTAGCTTGATCGAACTTTGCTACAGCCTACGTCACAAAGGAGGCCTGTAACCTAGTTGCTACCGCAATCAGGAAATTGCGGGTGTCTAAGGGAGTCTCTAGGGTGAGTGGGTTGGCCATTACGTCTACTGCGATTGATGCCAGTTCGTTGTCTTCGAGTCCAGCAAACCTATTCTCCAGGGAAACTGCATTGACTGATAAATCTCAATTCAACAAGGATCGGTTCATCTACCCCACAGGGCGCTATTGGGGTGAATTCACCCCAGAAAATTTGGCTTTCAATGCCAATCTTCAGGAGTTTGCCAATCGTGTTTCCGTCATCTGCGCCCTAGAGACGGGAGGCAAGATTACCCCAAATGAAGCCTACAACCAGATTAAAGACCTGTGGCGTCAGCTCAGGGAGTCAAAAAAAGAATTGTTCCGCGATCGCCCAGACCCCCCAGAACCTCCTGAAGACTAGTCGCTCTGGTCGCCAGACGTTCGTAGATCATTAGTAAACATCAGTTTGAGTGAGAAGAGTTTGGGGGCACTGCGTCGGGCACGGTGCCCCCAAATCCTTTTAACCAGAACTTACGTTAGTGAGGAGGTGAAGCAAGGGTTTGAAGCATAGGGATAACAACACCCCCTTTCAGGCGACGTGATGCATCAGGTATTCTTCGACGATCGCTTCAATCCTTTCTGAGGAATGCCCGTCACCAAACGGATTGACGGCATTAGCCATCGCGCCGTAAGCAACAGGGTCACTTAGGAGCGTTGCCGCAGCACTTACCACACGACTGGGGTGCGTCCCGACCAGCCGGGCAGTGCCGGCGGCAACTCCTTCGGGGCGTTCCGTGGTTTCCCGCAAAATGAGGACAGGTTTTCCCAGACTAGGCGCTTCCTCCTGCAAGCCCCCAGAGTCGGTGAGCAAGAGGGTGCAGCGCTGCATCGCACCAACTAGCTCTGCATAATCCAGCGGCTCGGTTAAAAAGATGCGGGGGTGGCCTCCCAGGATAGCTTGCAGAGGCTCACGCACCGTTGGGTTGCGGTGCAGGGGCAGCAGCAAGGCGGTATCCGGAAACTTATCGAGGATTTGTAAAAAGCTTTCAGCAATATCCTTCAGAGGTTCGCCCCAGTTTTCGCGCCGGTGAACAGTGGAGAGAATGACGCGGTACTGTTCCCAATCGAGACCAGGAACAGGGCAGACCGGGTGCTGGGCGGCGACAGAAAATAGGGCATCAATCACGGTGTTGCCCGTATTATAGATTTTGCCTACGATCCCCGATCGCTCCAGAAATTCTACAGAAGTTTGAGTGGGTGCAAAGTTCAACTGAGCAATTTGAGAGATCAGGCGGCGGTTGGCCTCTTCTGGGAAAGGGTTAAACAAGTCATCAGTGCGTAGACCTGCTTCAACATGGCCAACCGGAATTTTTTGGTAGAAGGCTGCCAGAGCCGCAGCAAAAGCCGTTGTGGTATCCCCCTGTACCAAGACGATTTGGGGCTGCAATTGCTGAAATAGTTTTTCTAGCCCTGTCAAACTGCGGCAGGTAATGTCGGTCAGGCTTTGCTTGGGCTGCATGATGGCTAGGTCGTAGTCTGCCTGCAAACCAAACAAGTCCATCACCTGATCGACCATCTCTCGATGTTGCCCGGTCAGCACTACTTGGGTGGTAAAGCGGGGGTTGCGGCGAAACCGCTGAATCACGGGGGCTAGCTTAATGGCCTCTGGGCGAGTGCCTAGGATAATGCAAACACGAAAGGGAGAAGACATAAGGATTTAGGAGAGTAGAGGTGGTTAGGGACTGGGCTGGCAACTGCGAAGGTTGCTGAAAGACGCTGAAGCAGGAATTTTGAATTAAAGACTTTGTATGGAAGTGTTGTATCAACAGCTTTGCCGCTAACTACGATAGGGGAGCGTGGGGTTGAGGGCAGTGCCCCCAAATCTGCCTTGCTCTCAACCGCGTGGGAAACACAACAGACCAGCTTACGATTATGTCAAATGTGCATGTTAGACGTGAACTGTATCAAGCCAGGGGTTGCAATTCTCAAGCTGGGAGCCAGCAATCAGAGGTTCGCACCCAGCAAGGGCTAATCTCTAACTGCTGACATGGTTTTAGTCCACCATAGGGGAGTGGAAAACCACGCCAGAATCCCAAAATAAGAACCGCTGAACCAGGAGCGAATCAGAGAAATAAATTTTTGCAGATATTAATTTTTTGTGGATATTTTCTCCTGTAACACCTTCTACTCAGTCAGTCCTCGGTCGATGTCTACAGATTCTTTACAATGCTGGGTAAAAAATTGGAGAAATCATCACGTTGGGAGGGCGTTGCTTCATCCAAGGATGATTTTTTAAGCCAGGGGCGCACAGAGTGCGCCCCTGGCTTAAAAAGAAATCAGCAACGCCACTTTTGAAGGTGTTGGCTGAGGGAAAAGCGGGCGAGGAAGCTGCTTGCCTTGCATCGTGCACTCAGCAGAATCAATCCATCCAGCTATAATGAAGCCTATCGTTTTTGGGGTGCGTTGCTAGTATTGGAGTTTGCCCTTAGCGTTGACGCACTTGATTCTATTGGCCCCCTGATCACTCCTGGGGTTTACGGTGTTGCTGGGGTGGGTTGACCGGGTGGGCGATCGCCTCAGTGCGCCAATGCTCGGATTACACATTTGAGGTGTTGCTGGGGTGGGTTGACATGGTAGGGATGCCTTCCGTTGAGAAATTCGCATCACTGGGGCAAGGCATGGCGTCAGACCCCAGACTCCTGATCTTTGACCTAGACTATCGTGGCCACCACCCAGGGTACATTCAATATCTGGTCAAGTATTGGCGCGATCGCCATTTACCAGGCCGGCTCGATGTTCTCGTATCCCAACAATTTTTGCAACGCCATCCGCAGGTCGTTGCCTTGGGGAGCGCAGCCCATCGAGTCCGCTTTGTGGCGATTACAGCGCAAGAGCAGGCCAACTTGTTTGAAAGCGCAGACCTAGAAACTTCCTTTAAGGGGCGAATCGTGCGGGCCTTTCAGGAGTGGACGATTTTAAGGAAGTATACAAAAGCACTCGGTAGCACCCATGCCATGGTGATGTACTTGGATACAGTGCTGCTGCGGCTGGCCTTGGGTGCATCACTCTCCTGTCGCTTCTCCGGTATCTATTTCCGCCCCATCTTTCACTATGACCAGTTTCCCAACTACACCCCAGCCGGACGGGAGCGCCTGTGGCAATGGCGCGATCGCGTCTGCCTGAATCGACTGGTGCGATCGCGCCAACTCTCTACCTTATTTTGTCTGGATAGCTTTGCGGCTGAGGCGATTAATCGCATGGATCGGCAGCAGCGAGCCACGTACCTGCCAGACCCAGTCGAGATCCAGGCGTCAGAGTGCTCTATGCAAGAAGATTTGCGACAACGGTTTGGGGTAGAGCCAGGGCGAATGGTGTGCTTACTGTTTGGTGTCCTAACGGAACGCAAAGGCATGTATCAAGTGCTGGAATCGGTGCGGCATCTTGCGGCGGCAGAGGCGAAGCAGCTTTGTTTCTGGCTAGTCGGAACCATTCACCCAGCAGAGCGCCTCATGCTCCAGGCCAAAATTCAGGAGGTGCAGCGATCGCACCCCATCCAGATCTGCTGTCAGCATGACTTTGTGCCGGACACCAGTGTCTCTTCTTACTTTCAGCAGTCCGATGTGATCCTTGCCCCCTACCAGCGCCATATTGGCATGAGTGGCATTCTGCTCCACGCTGCCGCTGCGCAACGACCGGTGCTGTCTTCAGATTTTGGCCTCATGGGGGAGGTGGTGCGACGGCACCAGTTGGGCATCACGGTCAACTCGGAAGACCCAGCCGCGATTGCCCAGGGACTGCGCCAGTTTCTCTGGGAGCCTGCCGCCCGGGTGGGTCAGCCTGAGGCAATGCGCCAGTTTGCCGAGCAAAACCGAGCAGCAGAATTTGCTGCCAGAGTGTTTCAGGCGATCGCACCGGTTCTTACAGATGGTCTTACAGATGGTCTTGCAGATGGTTAGCAACCCCCGCCGACACAAAACTTACTGCCAATGCAATCGATGGGCGATCGCTGCCCCACTAGAGAGGCACCCTATGCACCGGAGACTGATATCCACCAGCAGAAAATTGCCGCATAGTCCTGGCTGGACTTGTGAAAACTCGCTTGTCCCAGGGTTCAATCCTTTTTTCCATCGATGACTATGATGAAAATTCTTTTCCTGACGACCGTCCTCCCTAGCCACAAACTGCATGGCAGTGAAATTGCCTCCCAAAATGTCATCGATGCGCTGAACCAAGTAGGGTGTCAGGTGACGGTGGTGGGCTATGGTCGCAAGGAGGACGGTGACCTGCCCCGCAGTGCCCAGGAAGTTTTAGTCGGCGATCGCTTGGTGGAAACCAAACGAGCAGGTTGGTGGGTGGTGCTCTGGATGGCAGCAAGTTTCCTCAAAAAAATGCCCTACTCGGCGGCAAAGTACTGGTCAAGACAATACATTGACCACCTGCGAGCGCTGCTGCAAAACGAAACCTACGATGCGGTCGTGATCGACCATGCCCAGTTGGGCTGGCTATATCCCCTAGTGCAGCCGCACAAGGTCATTTTTAGCGCTCACAATGTTGAGCATGAGTTGTATGCCCAGAATGCAGCGCGATCGCAGTCTTCTCTACATCGTTGGATTTATGCGCGTGAGGCGCGCCTAGTCCAGCAAATGGAAAACCAGTTGGCCTGTGTCGCAGATGAAGTGTGGGCCTTGACCGAGCATGACGCTGACTATTTTGCTGAAGTTCAACGCCGCCAGGGGCAACGCCACCCTAGTGTCAAGGTGCTGAGTTTGCCGTCGGGCTTTGCCGCTCCCCAAAGCACAGCTCAAGCCAAACAATTTGATATTGGGATAATTGGTAGTTGGCCCTGGAAGCCTAATGAAGAAGGGCTACTGTGGTTTTTGGAGCGGGTCTATCCCTACTTGCCCAGCAACCTGTGCATTCACATTGCGGGGCGAGGTGCCGATTGGCTAGTGGACAAGTACCCAAACATCCACTATCGGGGGTTTGTGCCCAGTGCTCAAGAGTTTATGGCGCAGGCACGGGTAGTGGCAATTCCTATGTTGAGTGGCGGCGGAATTCAGATCAAGACGCTGGATGCGATCGCGGCTGGGTCGGCAATCGTGGCAACACCGGTGGCACTGAGGGGAATTGCCCACCCCCCTGCAACAGTGCGTCTTGCTGAGACACCCGAAGCCTTTGCCCAGTTGTTAATTGACACAGTAGACTCAACGTTAACCACCAATGCTTTGCAGGAGGCACAGCGCTGGTTCACGCATCGCCAGCAACAGTTTATCCACGACATCGCCTATTCTCTCAGTGCGCTCTAGCCCCTAAGTTCTTACTGCCGCACAACATTCATTCCTGATACCGACTCCGTCGGTTATTGAGTCGGTATGTTGTGGTGTGAAACGGGCGCTGCGCGCCCGCTACTTTACCGCTACTTTATAGAGCTATAGACGGATTTCGTAACATTAACGTCAGTTCGGGTTAAGAGGGTTTTGGGGCACCGCGCCCGGCGCGGTACCCTAAAACCCTTGCTGTTCCCAAATTCACGTTCACATTAAGATGCTTCGCGCCTTCAAGCATCAGTGCCGCGCAACCGCCGGACTAGCAAATCCTTGAAAACTCGATAGAAAAAGAGGGGATTCCCAATAATGTAGCGTTCCCACAAACGCTGGGGTTCGGTAAATAGACGGGTGGCCCATTCCAGCCCTCGGTCTGTCATCCAGCGAGGCCCCCGGTAGACAGTGCCGGTGTAGAAATCTAGGCAGGCTCCCAAGGGCAGGAAGACTCTGGCATCAAGCCGGTCGAAGTTTTCTACAATCCACTTTTCCTGGAGGGGCATCCCAAAACCAACGTACAACACTCCTGGCCTAAACTGATTGATCTGGTCAATCACTGCTTGGGTTTCGGGGCCTGTTTTCTCGAAGTAGCCATGGTGTCCGCCTAGCACTAACTGGGGCGCGATCGCTCGTAGTTTGGCGATCGCCTTGTCCACCACACCCGGCGAACCCGCCAGCAGATAGAGCGACACTCCTTCCCGCTCACAGGCTTTGGCCAGGTCTTCGATATAGTCTGGACAGGTCATGCGATGTTTTGATTGCAAGGCATACCCATGCATCTTTGCAGCCAACAACACCCCAAATCCATCACAAAAGACTAGGTCGGAGCGGTTTAGAAAATCCCGATACCAGGGTAACTCGTAGGCAAAGTTCATACTCCGAACATTCACATTGCCGATCAAGGTCTTTTGGTTGAGTCGGGCCGACTGCGCTACGTATGCAATCAAGTCTTGCACAGTCACTTTGTGGAACCGCACACCCAACAAAGAAATCGTTTCAAACTGGTCGGGACGGTTGAGAGATGGCTGAAGGGTCATAGCAAGCGGCAGTAATAACGTCCGTTCAGCTTAAGCAGGCTTTAGGGCACCACGCCCAGCGCAGTGCCCCAAAACCCACTCAACCCGAATTCACGTTAATCAAACTAAAACAGGCAGATACTAGCTGGCGCCTACCGGCGTTGGCTCTGGGGATGCAGACGCCGTAATCCAATCCGTGTGGAACACACCTTCCCGGTCAACCCGCTCGTAGGTGTGCGCCCCAAAGTAATCGCGCTGGGCCTGGGTGAGGTTTTGCGGCAGAGCAGCACGACGGTAGCTGTCGAAGTAGTCAAGTGATGCACTAAAGGCCGGGACGGGAATGCCCAGCTTGGCAGACGTGACCAGCACCTCACGCCAGGAGGCTTGTCGATCCAAGATGGTCTGCTTGAACTCAGGAGCTAGCAGCAGGTTGGGCAGTTGGGGATTTTCTTGGTAGGCGTGCTTGATCTTATTCAGGAAACCAGCCCGAATAATGCAGCCACCCTTCCAGATGCGGGCCATTTCGCTCAGGTTGAGGTTATAGTTCAGCACCTGCGAGGCTTTGCCCAGTAACGCCATGCCCTGGGCATAGGAGCAGATCTTGGAGCAATAGAGCGCATCGCGCACCATATCGATGAACGCTTTTATGTCGCCCTCGTAGCGCCCACTAGGGCCGTTCAGTTCCTTCGAGGCAGCTACCCGTTCCTGCTTATAGGAAGACATGATGCGAGCATTCACCGCGGCGATAATGGTGGGAATGCTGACCCCCATGTCCAGCGCGGTCTGCACCGTCCAACGTCCGGTGCCCTTCTGACCGGCAGAGTCCAGGATCAGGTCCACTAGGGGGCGGCCTGTGTCGGGATCTATGACCTTAAAGATGTCAGCGGTGATCTCAATCAAGAAGGAGTTGAGTTCGTCAGTGGTGTTCCACTCAGCAAAGACTTCGTGCAGTTGCTCGGCGTTGAGTCCTGCTGCGTTGCGCAACAGGTCGTAGGCTTCGGCGATCAGTTGCATATCGCCGTACTCAATGCCGTTATGCACCATCTTGACGTAGTGCCCGGCTCCGCCAGGGCCAATGTAGGTGACGCAGGGGCCATCATCCACTTGGGCCGCAATTTTCGTGACTATGGGTTCAATTTCCCGATAAGCGGCTTCAGTGCCACCGGGCATGAGGCTAGGACCGTTGAGGGCGCCTTCTTCGCCGCCACTGACCCCCATCCCCATAAACCCTAGCCCTTTAGCTTCGAGCTGCTTGACCCGTCGTTCGGTGTCTTCGTACCAGGAATTGCCACCATCGATGATCAGGTCGCCGGGAGCAAGCAGGGGAACAAGCTGGTCAATGACTGCATCAACTGGAGCGCCCGCCTTAACCATGATCAAAATCTTGCGCGGGCGTTCTAGGGACTGGACAAATTCCTCAAGGGAATAGGTGGGATGGACGTTTTTCCCCTGGGCACGGGTGGCAGCGAATTTCTCAGTGACGCTGCTTGTGCGGTTATAGACCGAAATGGGGAAACCGTTGCGTTCGATGTTGAGTGCGAGGTTTTCGCCCATCACTGCTAGACCAATCAAACCGAAGCTCTGTGCCATAAATTTTGCCTATCTACTGCTGGATGCCGCCGGACTCCCTCGGCTGAGGATTTACTATCAGGGTAGACAACTTTTTTGCAAAAGCCTGATGGTCAAAGATTTTCTTTATGGATACCCCAGACTCAGATCTTGCACTCTTAATCATTAAGCGGGATCATTAAGCGGGTTTTGGCGGCACTAAGCACTGCCAAAACCGTCACCGCTGCTCGGGCACATTCGTTTTGGTGTTCTAGCTAGCAGTTGGTATGCCCTGTGAGGGAATCGTTTGTAGTGCTGACTGCAGTCAATCCACTCAAGTGGGAACTACATACTGAAAGAAAACTGAAAGAAATTGTGGGATAACGCAGTATAGTTTGTTGAGTTCAGTGAATGATTGATATCCATCCTTTGTTTGAATCTTTGTTTGAATTTTCACGATCGCACTGCACGGACATCTGTGCCTTTCTTGTGCCGGCGAACTTGCTGGCAACGCTGCAAACGCTCATTTTTGTGGGGATAGGGCGTCCGGCGGTTCAGGTGCGTCTGATTAATACTGTCGCAATTTTGTATGCGCTGTTGATGGTGTTGCACGTTGCCACCTGGTTCATGATTGGTGTGGTGATGATGCCAACCTTTGTGCTGTTGTCGCTGGGAGCGATTTGTTTGGGGATCAATACCTGGGCGATCGCCCATCCACAGTCGATGGCAACGTTCTTGCAGTCTCTCGTCAGGTGGGTCACCCACAAGGCAAACCCTCTGTTTGCTGGCGTTCTCCCTATCGCTCAACACCAATCAATCCGTCCTCTCGTGAAGTTCTATGGAAAACCTTGATATCGAAAACTTGGCCATCGGTGGCATTGCGATCGTGATTTTGATCGGTGGTCTTTTGATGATGTTCACCACCGTCTTCACTACAAAGCGATAATTTGAGGGCTAGTAGCGTGAATTTTGGATAAGCTGAGCTTCTTCATTTTCTACGCACACTGCGCACAGAATTAAAGGTTTTGGGACACTGTGCAAGGTGCGGTGCCCCAAAGTCTAGGCAATTCTGAACTGTGCCTCTAAGAATCACGAATAGCAAAACAGAACGTGCTCCGTGAGCACGTTCTGTCATACGCATGATGTAGATTAGTCCAAACTCCAAATTTAGAACATCGGTTTAGCCATAGAGTCTAAGCAAACCATCGATGATGAGGAGAAACCGGGTCTGCTTAGGACAAAGCCACGGCTTCGGACAACGTAGGCGTTTGAGGTTTCTTCACCAACTTGTGCAACGGGATCACGGTGATTGTCTGAGACATGGAACTTCCATGACCGGCCCAATTGATGCCCACTACAGCAAAGCTCTGTTTTTCATGGTTTTGAAATGTGTCACCCACTGATAATACTTTGGAAGAGGTAAACGTGCCTAGGAATCGACGATGTGCATCCATCAACAAATACTGCATAAAAAACCTCCGATCTGTAAATTTCATCGGTTCCTCAAAAGCATTTCCGCAGCAGACCTCACACGGACGCATTACCCGTGTTGACAGTCTGTACGAACACCCAGTTGACCATTGATGTGTTGTGTTGACTAACGCAAACCAAACACAAACATTCAAAATCTTGTTGAGCCGTGCTGGTGAGGTGTGTTGCGAGATCGATTGCCCTAAATTGACTCCGTTGTGCTTTTGAAATCGGAATGCTAGAGGAGAGAACTAGCGTATTCCTTACCCTTGCCAGTTGCAGCTGTGACTAGACCCTAAAAGCCCAACAAAAGCGACACTTGGCGATCGCTCACCATACTTCTCTTATAACATTTCCCCCTGCGTTTTCCCCAGGATGTTGAACTTTGAAGCGACTCCCCAAAAAACTTAGGAAACGCCTACAATTCGCAATCCTGTTTCCGAACGATCGCCATTGGGAGCCTGCTATCGTAATCTACGATACCGAAAAATCATGGTGATTCCCCGCTGTATTTGCACAAGAGACCACCGCCTCGTTAACATAAATCCATACTTCTTCACAATCTTTACAAATTAAAGTCGTTGAGCCATGCAGACTGCGATCGCCCCTCAGCAAGAGACCTACTGGCAATGGCAAAACCATGCCATTCACTACGTGCGGGCGGGCAAAGCCCATCCCGACCGCCCCCCAATTCTGCTGGTACACGGCTTTGGGGCATCCACCGACCATTGGCGCAAGAACATCCAGGGGCTACAGCAGGACTTCGAAGTATGGGCGATCGACCTGCTGGGGTTTGGTCGCTCTGCTAAACCCAACCTGCAATATAGCGGGGACCTGTGGCGGGATCAATTGCACGACTTTGTGACTGAAATCGTAGGCCGACCAGCAGTGTTGGTCGGCAACTCCCTGGGAGGATATGCCTCGTTATGTGTGGCCGCCCAGCGTCCTGCGTCGGCAGCGGGCCTCGTGTTGCTCAACTGTGCCGGAGCGTTTACCGATCCCCACCCGACTCCACCCAACCCACTCCGCCAGTTTTGGGGGAATACGGTGCGATCGCTTCTATTGCAACCGCTCCCCAGTTTTCTGCTGTTTCAGTACGTGCGGCAAAAGTCCGTGATTCGCCGCACCCTAGAAAAGGTCTACCTTGATCAGTCTGCGGTCACTGATCAACTGGTGGAAGACATTTACCGTCCTGCTTGCGATCCCGGTGCGGCTCAGGTGTTTGCTGCGGTCTTCAAGTCTCCCCGTGGAGCGACTAACGATGAGCTGTTGCAACAGATGACTTGTCCACTGCTGCTGCTCTGGGGCGAGGGTGATCCCTGGATGAATGCGCGCGATCGCGGCAAAAAGTTTCGAGAATTCTACCCCCAACTCACAGAACACTACCTGCAAGCCGGACATTGCCCCCACGATGAGGTGCCCGACCAAGTAAACTCACTCCTGCGAAGCTGGGTGCTTGAACGGGGCATTCGATAACCCCTTGGGGAGGACATGACTGGCAAAACATCACTGGCAACAGAGTCAGGCGTCACACCCCTATGCTCTATTTATTCTGCTGATTGCTAGCCTGAAAAGCAGTGGACTTTGTTGGGTGTGAGTTTTGAGTAAGCGCTGGTTTCATTTTCTGTTGCTGTTGGTCTGGGTTTTGCTAGGAGCATGGCTGCGGTTTCTCCTGCTCGATAGTAAACCCCCGTGGACAGACGAGTTTTCCACGATGGTGTTTAGTCTGGGCAACAGCTTTCGAACCGTGCCGCTGGACCAAGTGATTTCCCTGGAAACGCTGCTCCAACCCATGGTTCCCCGGCCTGATGCAACCGCAGCGGATGTCATCCGCCACTTAATGAACGAGAGCACCCATCCCCCCATGTATTTCGTCCTGGCGCACTGGTGGATGCAACTGTTTCCGCCTGATCGTGAGGGATTTCTAAGTCTGTGGGTGGCGCGATCGCTACCGGCAGTGTTTGGGGTGCTGGCAATTCCAGCCACCTTTGGGCTGGCTTGGCTGGTGTTTGGTTCGTGCTTGGTGGCACACTGTGCCGCGGCGATGATGGCCCTTTCTCCCTACGGCGTATACCTATCACAGGAGGCGCGTCACTATACGCTAGCGGCCCTCGTCGTCATCGCATCTCTGGCCTGTCTGGTGCTCGCGTTGCGGCATCTCCAGCGGCGATCGCCAATTCCCCTGTGGCTCTGTCTGGGGTGGGTGGGGATCAATACTTTGGGGGTTGCAGTCCACTACCTGTTTAGCCTCACCCTACTTGCCGAAACTCTGGCCCTCTTAGGCTTATGGCTATTGCCTTGGAAAACCGTGCGGGCCAAACTGACTCACCTCCCCCAAGCAGCACAGCAGCTAGGCAGCAATGTCTGGCGGTTGGGGGTAATTGCTCTTGGTACTTTTTTGGGGGGACTGGTCTGGCTGCCCGAAGTGACCCGTAGCCACGGCAGCGACCTCACCGAGTGGATCCGGTTTGACTGGGACTACCCCCTCTCCTTCATCAACCCTTTTTTTCAACTGCTGGCCTCCTGGGTGACAATGGTTGTGCTGCTCCCCATCGAGGGGAGCAACTGGTTGCGCATCGTGCCTTTCCTGTTAGTGATGCTGGCCTATATCTTCTGGGCAACTCCGCGCTTGGTGCGGCTGTTCCGCATCAACTGGCAATGGTCCTCCCCCCCCTCAGCCCAGTCTTCCCGTTTGCTGGCAGGGTTTGTGCTGGCAACGATTCTGCTCTTGTTGGCTGGCTCCTACCTGCTGGGCAAAGACCTGACGCGTGGTGCCCGCTACAACTTCGTTTACTTTCCAGCGGTGATGGTGCTTCTGGGTGCTTGTCTGGCGATCGCCTGGCAATTCCCCTTACAACGTGCCCCAGACCCTTTCCGCTCGCCCCCACCCGCCACCTCTGGCCAACGCTTTGTAGTCATCGTCCTGACTGTTGCGCTGCTGAGCGGCCTCAGCGTTGTTGCAAATTTTGGTTATCAGAAATACTATCGCCCCGAACTGCTGGCCCCAGTGATTCAGCAGCAGTCTCAGGCTCCAGTGCTGATTGCCACCAGCCATGAGACCCACGTCCAGACAGGCGAACTGATGGGACTGGCCAGAGAATTTCTCCGCCTGGAAACAACACCGAAACAGCGTCCCCACTTCCTACTGGCGCACTTTGACCGCGATCGCCGCCTCGCCCAAACAACCCTCACTCAAGTGCTGGCCCAAACACCCCGCCCGCTAGATTTATGGACGGTCAACTTTAAGACCGTGGGCGAATCGCTAGTTGTTCCCGCCGATTGTGCAGCTCAGATGACACCGCCAAGGTGGGTGAATGGTTATAGCTATCAGCTTTACCGCTGTCGAGACGGCAGTTGAGCAGGGTGGGAGAGTCTGAATTTTGGGTATTGCTGCGTCTAAACGCCACGTCAGTTCTGGTTAAGAGAGTTTTTGAGCACCGCGCTGAGCGCGGTGCTCAAAACCTTCGATTTTCCGTGCGCGTCGCGCACGGAAAATCGAAGGTTTCAGTTTATCCGGAATTCACGTTAAACGTCCGTTCAGGTTCGGCGGAGTTCAGCATATCCCGAATTCACCCGATTTTAGATTTTGGTTTTTGGCCGGCGGAATAGGAGACGGTAAACCAAGTACACTATTGCACCTAACACTGCCAAACGAACGGCAACGGCAACGAGTTGTAGGGCGATGCTCAGAAGTGACGAGGTAACCAGCAGGCCAATCACCGCGACAACCACTTTGCCTCCGGTTGAAAGCTCGCGATACCACTCACTGATCTCCGTCAAGATAGAGTTTGGTGTCGCGGTGGGTTGCTCTGGCGATCGCATCCGAGTAGTCTGCATCACTTCTTCTTCCAGTTCCTGCAGCCGTCGGTCGAGGTCTTGATTGTCCTGGGAGTGGGTGGACATAGGTACGATTTTCCAGAGCATTCCTTCTGTGATTGTAGCGAATGGGATTGTAGCGAAAGGAAATCCCTCCGCTGGAGGCGTAGAATTTTGGGTGATTCTGCTTCTGAGGCAGCAAGGAGGCAACGCCCCGTGTGGGACAATTCTCCACGGCCCGTCTATCTGAATCTGGCGTGAGAGTTGGAAGGATGGGTATGGCCCGGACTGACATTTCTAAGGTGGGTGGCGGGCAATCGGGCGATCGCCCATTTCAGGAGGTATCACGTTACGCTTGAGAGTAAGCTACAAAATTAGGGTTGATGATGCTCAGGGATAGTTGATGCCGCGTTTGCCACACCGATTTATCTCAGAGCACAACCTGTTCCAAAATCCAAAAGCCAAAATTCAAAATCCAAAATGTCCTCTGAACCGCTGGGCGATCGCTACTCCACCCTCATCGATCAAATCGTACAGGCTACTCTCAAGGGCAACATCCGCGCCAAAGAGCAGGTCTATCAAATGCTAGTGGATGAGGTGGAACCGGGGACGGATGACGTTTTCGAGCAGGTGTTGCGCGATCGCCTAGACACGACCCAGCAGCAGGCCAACGACCGCAGCGACGAACTCAAGCAGGCCAAGGCCACCCGTAGCCTGCGAGCGCTCAAGACCATCGCGGCAGAGTGGGGACGTTGGCAAGAAAAGCATCGTGCGGATGAGGTGATGAGTGGCAGCCTGTTCCAGATTCTCAGTGCGGCGGATGGAGAACGAGTGCTGGCTCTGCTGAAGGTGCTGGATCCCAATCGCGATCGCCCGCTCAACCTGACGCAGGTGCAACAACTCACCAAGCAACTGCGCCACCTCCCAACTGCCAATGCCGCCACTCAGGCTGAACTGGCGGCATTAGCCGCGGGGTTGGAGCACGGGCTGGAGTGCTGGAGCAACTTGCAGAACCACATTGTTAGTTGGTTGTATGACCAGAGCCAAGGGCAGTTAGGCTTTGGGGGGGTGCCGGGGCAACAGGGGCCGTGGGCAGCCTGGGCAAAGCAGGTAAACCGCTTCGTACCCCAGTCGCTCTTTGCTGCTCTAGCGACAGACCAGACGGCAGGGGAGTGGGTGGCAGCCACCCCCACCCTCGATGCCAGCGACTTGGTAGAACTGGCGCTGGCGCTGCGGTGTTTGCAACAGGGATTAGTCAACTGGTTCGATAAGTTGGTCTACGATGCCAAAGTGGGGGCCAAGCTGTCGATCTCGACCTATCTCAGCTTCTCAGTGGTGTGGTCACAGTTGGCTAACGGCTTGTTTCAGCGGGTAGGCGATCGCACATTGGCAGAAGGCTGCTTCATCATCACCCTGCAAATCTTGCGAGAGTTTGCCCAACGTCCCTACTTCCCCCTCTATGGGGGCATCTTTGCATCCTTCACCGGCAAGTATCTGCGGGGGGCGCTGGATTACCTCGATGAACCCCTGCGGCGGGCAGAAGGCACCCAGGAAAAGGCGAGAATTTTGACTCTGCTGGGGGCCTCTTGCCGCGCCTTGGGCGATACCCAACGGGCGATCGCCTTTCACACCCAAGCCCTAGACATTGCCCAGCCTGCCGCAGACCATCCCTGCAGCATTGCCAACCTCAACCATTTAAGTCGCACCTATGCCGAACAGCAGCAGTTCAACGAAGCGGTAGATTTTAGCCAGCGGGCACTTGTTCTGAGTCGTCAGGTGGGCGATCGCCTGGGCGAGGCAAACGCACTGACCAACCTGGGCTATGCTGAAGTGCTGCGGGCACAACAGCGAGAGTATGCTGAACCAGAGGTCTACGAAAGTGCCATCGAGTATTTGACACAAGGCTTGCAGCTTGCAGAGAAATTGGGCGATCGCCAGAGTCAAGCCTTGTGTCTGAGCAGCTTGGGCATTGCTTGTCTGGCCCTAGAGCGGACAGAGGAGGCGATCGCCCATCTACAGCGTGGGATTGAGGCGGCGCAGTTTTCGGGCGATTTATCCCTGCAAGGCATGAATTTGTCCCAACTGGCGGAAGCCTACTACCGACAGGAGCAGCGTCAGGAGGCGATCGCCGCCGCAGCGCTGGCAATGTACTTGCTAGAGCAGATTGGCGCAGAACAATGGCGACACCCTGCCGGGTTACTCACCATCTTGCAAGGACAAATGGGCAATGAGGCATTTCAAACCGCCCTGAACAACCAACGCCCCAAACTGATTGCGGTAATTGGTGTAGACGGCTTTGACCATCTCCCCACTCTACTCCAGCACTATCGATCGGATGCTAGTGATAGCATTGCTTGATGTTGATAGCATTGCTTGATATATAGTGCTACGCGCTCATGCTGTAAAACGCGTTCTGTGGGACCCCCCGAGTAGCAGGGTTGCCTATAAAACGCTTTGTCCTATATCTCTATACGTGCTATACGTGCAATACATGCACCTGAAACCCGCTTAACCCAAACTGACATTTCCTGACTGCAACTGCTCCCGCACCCAGGCGCGAAAGTCCTGCTCGGCTGCCACTTCGTCCTGCTGCGCCTGCATCAAAAACCCATAGAACCGCTCTTTGGTGACTACAGGAAAGGTAGGACTGCGCTCTACTTCGCAGTATTGCTCCCCTTGCAGTTGATAGATGCGCCACTGCTGACCGTTAAACCGCCAAAACTCGGGCACTCCCAAACTAGCGTAGAGTTGTAACTTGTCGATATCAGTGTTAGTAATATCCACCTCCACAACGAGATCAGGTGGTGGATCGGTGGTCAGATCGACCTTCCTGCCAGCAACGCGGGGCTGGTTTTGGATGTAGTAAGCATTGTCTGGCTCAGGGCTGCGATCGAGGTCTTCTCGCATTAGAGTGGTGGATCCCATCGTTTTGATCTTCAGTCCCATTTCAACCACCAGGATGCGAATCAGTAATTCAATCAAGCGGGCAGCAAATTCGTGTTCTTCTAAGGGCATGGTGATCTCTAACGTGCCGCGGTCGTAGGTCAGTCGTGTCGCTCGGTTGTGGCCAAGGGCTTGCCAAATCTGTTGATATGCCTGCCAGTTGAGGGAACGCAGCGTCACGCGCTTCTCGCCAATGGAAGGGGTGACGGTTGGAGAGGCAGTAATCAGCATAGAGGAACCTCTAAATCTGCGTAGGTCTTTTGGGTCTGATGGTTTGACCGGACTTAAAAGTTGTTCAAGCAAGAAACCATCCGTGTCGCATGGGCAGAGGGGTGGATGCCTATCTTTCCTACGGGGCTATCCATTGTGCGGATCTTCACTCAAGATCCTTCGCCCCCTGTGTCTTCTTTGCCCGCAACACGCGATCGCTTACTACTCCTTCAAGATATAGCGCTACACGCCTAGGTTAGAACAACGATTTTTGTGGAACACCCTGCGGCACGGCGTATCTCACAACAAGCGTTTTACATCATGAGCGCGTAGCGCCATACAAGGGGCCATACAAGGGGCCAGAGATCGCAGGCAAGCCAGACAATGCCAAGGCTTCACCAACGTTTGCATCAGGGATAGCCCTACCGGGTGGAGTTTAATTCTGCATTCTTTCATATGGTTGGAGTAATCAATCAGTTCGTACTCAGTATTCAGTTCGTACTCCAATTTGTATGTCTCGAAGTATCATTCTTGATTTTCTGCGGCGCGCCTATCTCATTCACCAGATCGCTGAGCAGAAGGCAACGTCCCTCCAGGAGGCAGAGGGTCTGCTGACGGCTCGCCTTTCGCGCCGACAAACCCTCCAGGCTGGGATCGCTATTGCTGGCCTCTGGGGTTTGGGTAGCCCTAGACAACGGGCGATCGCCACTGCTGCCCGTACAGTAGACCCTGTCCTGATTGTTGGAGCTGGAATTGCCGGACTCACCGCCGCCTATCGATTGCGGCAGGCGGGAGTGCCGGTTCACATCATTGAAGCATCCTCACGCCCTGGCGGACGGCTGCGCTCAGTGACCCACAACGCGGACTGTCCTAACCCAGTGGAACTCGGAGGAGAGTTCATCGATACCCGTCACACTGCAGTGCGATCGCTAGCCGCAGAACTGGGGCTAGAAATGGCAGACCTGCGGCAAGCGGATGCGGGTTTAGTCCCTGAGGTGTGGTACTTCAATGGACAACGGATCTCCCCCAAAACAATTGTGGCAGCCTTTGCACCCCTGGCAAAGCGCATCCGTCAAGACCTCAAGGCCATTGGGGGCCATCTGCCTTCCCATCAACGAGCAAACCCTACCGCACAGCGACTCGATCGCCTCACCCTAGCAGAATACCTAGAAGCACAAGACCTGGATCCCGTCCTGAACCAACTGGTGCGCGTTGCCTATATTACCGAGTATGGACAGGATGCAGAAGCACAAACCTGCCTCAATATGCTGTTCCTGATCGGGAAGGAGGTTGGTCAGTGGAGCACCTACGGCGTCAGTGATGAACGCTGGCATGTGGTGGGGGGCAATGAAAGCATCCCCCGCGCCCTGGCCCAGCACTTGAGCGATGGGATTGAACTAGGGACTCGGCTAGAGTCCATTCGCACCGCTCCCGATGGCCGGTATCGCGTCAGTCTGCGTCAGGGCGATCGCAGTCAAGAGCACACCTACGAACGGATCCTGCTGACTGTTCCCTTTAGCGTCTTACGAGGGGTGGAACTGGCCGTTGAGATGCCTCCCCTGAAACGACAAGCCATCCAAGAGTTGGGCTATGGCCTCAGCAGCAAGCTGGCAGTGCCCTTCTATGAACGGCTCTGGCGCACCCGCTATGCCTCAACCATCAGCACCTATACTGACCAGGAATTTCAAAATACCTGGGAGAGTTCTCGGTATGTGAAGGGCGATCGCGGCTGGGTGACCAATCTGCGCGGGGGCATCGCCGGGGTACGGCTGGGGAGCGGCAGCCCGGCAGCACACGCGGCCAAGCTCGTCGCTGACCTAGAACCCATCTTTCCTGGTATCCAGGAGGTTAAGCGGGGCAGGGCACTGCGGACATTTTGGGCAGTGGAACCTTACGCCTTGGGCGCTTATTCCTGCTACCTACCGGGACAAATGACCACCTTTGGCGGTGTGGAAGGCGAACGGGTGGGCAACCTCTGGTTTGCTGGGGAACACTGCTCCCGTGAGTCGCAGGGCTACATGAATGGGGCCTGTGAAACAGCAGAACTGGCAGCCCGCAGCATCCTACAGGATCTGGGAGTCCGTAGGATCGTCCAAACAACCTAACCTGCTGGAAATTTCCATCAATTCAGCGGCAATGTTTTGACCGAGGGCATGTCACCTTTGCAGGCTCTCATCCCCTAGCCCCGTCTTCCAACTTGAGAGGAGGGGAGCCGAGCCATCTAAAAGTTCCTCTCCCAAATTGGGAGAAGAATGTAGGGTGAGGGCAACCGTGACATGCACCCTTTTGCCTTTCTTAACCCGAACTGACGTTAAGATAACGTGAATTCGGGTTTTGGGTCACCGCGCCGGGCGCGGTGACCCAAAACCCGCTTAATCAGAACTGACGTTAAGATAGCGTCTTACAGTACAGTAAAGGAGCGCATTTCCGACAAAATGCGCTCACTTCGGTAAGAAGGGTAAGACCAGTAGAGGCGTTTTGCCGAGCGCCTCTACTTCCAACCAGCCCGGTCCATCAGCCGCAGGGCAGGCTCGTTATTGCGACCAAAGGTCGCAGCGTTCATGGTGTCGGCCCGGAAGGTGCCGTAGCTGGCTAACACCGGGTCGATGGCAACGCCTGCCACTACTGGGTATTCATTGTTGCTGCGGGCAAAAATTTCCTGAGACTCCCGACTGACCAAGTGCTCCAGAAATCGGATGGCGGCTTCGGGGTTGGGAGCATTTTTCAGCACCCCTGCACCGCTGATGTTGACATGGGTGCCGCGATCGCGCTGGTTCGGGAAAAACACCCCAATCTTTGCGGCAACGGCCTGGTCTTCAGGATTGCTAGACTTTGCCAAGCGCGGCAGGTAGTAGGTATTGGCGATCGCCAGATCGCCTAGACCAGCCGCAACCGCCTTGATCTGAGCCGTATCGTTACCTTCCGGTGGGCGGGCAAAGTTGGCCACCAAGCCCCGCGCCCAAGCTTCAGTCTCGGTTTCGCCATGCACTGCCAGCAGGGAACCCGTTAAGGACTGGTTATACACATGGCTGGAAGAGCGCGTCAGGATCTTGCCACGCCAGCGGGGATTTACCAGGTCCTCATAGGTGGAAAGCTGCGCTGGATTCACCCGGTCTTTGTTGTACATGATCACCCGTGCCCGGCGCGAGATACCAAACCAGTGGTTGTCGGGGTCTCGCAAACTGGCTGGGACTGCCCGGGTCAACACCGGCGAAGAAACAGGCCGGAACAACCCTTGCTGCTGGGCACGCCACAGACGACCGGCATCCACCGTAATGAGAACGTCTGCGGGGCTATTGGCACCTTCATTCCTGAGGCGTTCAATCAGTTGATCGGCCTCCGCTTCCACCAGATTAATGCGAATGCCAGTGCGATTGGTAAAGCTCTGATAAACCGCAGTATCCGTATCGTAGTGACGAGCGGAATAGAGGTTCAACACTCCTGCATTGCCAGGAGGCTGCTGGGCAAAGCTAGGGCGACTGAATTCGCGGGCGGCGATCGCCATTGCAGCCGTGCCCGTGGCGAGAAAAACGCGCCGAGTCATTTTGGACATAGAACCTGCTCCTCAAGTTGGAACCTATGCGAGAAAACCATTAGGCGTGAAATTACCGTCCAGTTTTCAGCACGAAATCTTGATGCATTGTACAGCTTAATGAGACTAATTCCTAATTAATTACACTTAAGTGTCGGTTTTATAACAACTTTTTTTCCTTAAGATATCTAGAAATTCAGTTGTGCCAGCTTTGAAATCTTTGATTTGGCCAACCATTCGACATTCCTAGCAAGACTTTCCTTTTAGAGATTGTCAGTAAGTTTTTAGAAATTAGTTGCAATAGCTCTGAAGGGGTGGTATGTGTTTAAGTAGGTGATCCTGTTTGCCCTGTGCTGTTGAGTGTCCTTGGAATGATTGGTTTTCGTTTCTTCAAGCAACGCCCCGCCTGCCAGCAGTGGTCTGCACACTCCTGGTGGATGGCCTCTCTAGTGCTCCACAGTCTGGTGTTGCTTATGCCGCTGCTCTCCAACAAAACAGCAGTGGTGGAGCAGGACGACATTGTTCCACTGGCTCCCGTTAGTCTAACGGCACCGCCCAAGCCTAACCCTGTTGCTGCGGTAATTTTGCCACCGTTGTCTCGGCCACAGGACAACCAAGGAGCGATCGCCCCTCCTCGCCTAGCCACCGTTCCACCCGTAGTTCTGCCAGCAGCGGTGACACAAGCGCCCTCCCCTGCTGCCTCCCCGCCAGTTGTGCGTCCGGTTGCGGCCCCCCTGCCTCGCCCTCTCGTTGCTCCAGCCGCGGC
>DVEB01000025.1 GCA_015295905.1 Synechococcales cyanobacterium M55_K2018_004 | reverse complement strand
CTCCCTAAATCCCTCTCCCAAGCTGGGAGAGGGACTTTGAGAGGCTCGCCTCCCCTTCTTCCAACTTGGGAGAAGGGACTGGGGGATAAGGGCCTGCAAAGGTGACATGCTCTCAAGCTTGACGGAGAGGGGGGGATTCGAACCCCCGTTGGGTTGCCCCAAACTTGATTTCGAGTCAAGCGCATTCAACCACTCTGCCACCTCTCCAAGGGCACGCTTGCCTATTTTACTCTGTTGTGGCCTCAGTTGCCGCAGCCGATAAAATCGTCACAAATTTCTGCTGCGGACTCCACTGGACTGCACCATCCCGACCTGTCGCAAATGCTGTGATCTGGTGGTCTCGAAAGTAGGTTTGAAGGTCGGGAGGAATCTGGCGGTGTGAAGCGATCGCCACCTCAGGCCGGATCTTCTGCAACAGTTCTGAACTCAACCTGCCACCCCACCACCAAAGCACATCTGCATCTGGCAGGGGTTTGGCTCGCAACATTCTATCCTGCTTTGCCGTGACTTGCGAGGCTAACAGCCAGACCTGGTCGCCAATCCGAAATTGCATCACCATTGGAGTCAAACTCAAACATCGCATTGCATCTAATCCCGTTGTTATCCGTTGCTGCAAAGTCAATGGGATGACTTGACCACCTCGCTGCTGCTGCAATTCTCTCACTTGCTGCTGAACCTCTGTCTGGCCAGCAGGAACGGGAGTAGGTGAGGAAGGCGGCGATCCTTGATAAAGCTGCTGGATTGGAACAGTTTGGAGCAGCTTCACCCAGCCGTCTGGAGGGGAGGTTGGAGATGCGATCGCCCAATCGATTCGATTAATGCCTTGTTGCCGCAGGAATGGCAGAACCGTGAAGTGCGTGTCGGAGCGATCGCTCCCCCCAATCACGCCGACCTTTCCCCGCTGTTGGATCACCATGACAGGCTGTTTCGTCGCCAGTATGGTCACTTGTACGCGATTGATCTGAGCGTAGGCCGCTGGGACTGCTATCACCATCACACAAATGGTTCCGATTACCCACCAGCGTCTCCACCAATACACCTGCCACCACACCACTCCGTAGAGGAACAGCAGGGTTAGCACCTGGCTCACTGCAATTGTGCCTGTGGCAAACGAATTCCCCGGCAACCCATCTACCCACTTTACCAGATGCACGAGCACTTCCGTTGGCAACAGCAGTGCCATTGCCAGAAGACTGCCTGCTTTTGGATAAATGAGTGCCGCTAACGCACTCACCCCACTGCCCAAGCTGATCAGCGTAATTAGCAGCGCTGTTCCCATATTGAGGGCAATGCTATAGGGTGAAACAATGCCAAAGGCATACAACTGAATCGGTAATGTCCAAATGTAGGCTGCCAGCGGAACACTGATGAGTGAGGCGATCGCTGGGGGCATCCAGTCGAACCACTTGTCTAGAATTGGTGCAGTCACCAACAACCCTAAGGTGGCCAAAAAACTCAACTGAAATCCTAAATCCCAAATCCAAAGCGGGTTCACGATGAGGATAAGGGTTCCGACTGCGAGTAGCGATCCCAAAGGTTTGACTGACCGTTGCATGGCCAGTCCCAGCAGCACCGCCCCGCCCATGAGGCCGGCCCGCACTACCGAAGGTTCCAAACCAGTCAGGCCAATATAGAGGAGCAGGCTGGCGGCGCAGAGGGCGATCGCCACTGATTGCCGTAGCTTCCCTGTCAACCGCAGCAAAATGCTCAATAGCAAGGAAACCTGGAAACCCGAAGCCGCCAGTGCGTGGGCCAACCCAACCCGCGAAAACAAATCGCGTAGGTCAAAATCTACATCCACTGCCCCTTTGCCCAGCAACATGGCACTGACCAAGGGCCCCAAGTCTGCCCCATCTACCTTTGCAGTTTTCAGTCCCTCGGCTTGGGCCTGCACCACTCGCTGCCGAACTTGCCAAAAACTTTGCTGTATGCTGCGATTCACCCGCTGCTGCCAGGTCAGTGCTGAACGGAAGTGCCCCTCCTGTTCGGGGAAGTTAAGCTGCTTTCCTTTTAAGCCTGCAAAAATTCCCCGTTGTGCCAAATAGGCTTCAAAGTTAAAACCACCGGGATTGGTGGCCGGTTTCGGTCGGTACATTTCTCCCTTCACGGTCACCATCTGCAGTGGCATTAATGCAGTCTGAGGCGGTGGCACGGTCACATAAACGCTGCCGCTGACTTGCTTCACTCTAAGCGGTTGTCCTTGCTGACCCAACTTAGCCACCTGCAATGCGCCTAACTCAAACTGAGTCTTGCCGCTCCGCGTCAACCGGGGTGCAGTCTTAATCAATCCGGTTATTTCTACAACCGGAGGCGCGTCACTGACTGTGATTAGGTGACTCACATCGTCTGAGGCGGGCTGAGGGAAGCGCAGTTGAACGTACAGCACGGCGACTAAACCTACGATCCCCGCCAGCCACCAAGTTCCTCGTCGTGGCCCCAATCGCCAATAACGAGGCAACACCAAGCCTGTCACCATGCCTGCAATGGGAAAGGCAATCGCCCCGACTGCAACTCCTGCAACGTCAACCCCAAGTCCTGTCGATAACAACCCAACCACGTAGGTTAGGCAGAGTAGGGCCAGAGCAGCCATAAATTTTGAATTCCTAGATGCACCCGTGTGGTGTCAGTTTTCCCGGTCAAAGGGGCGATCGCGCAGCTAGAAAAAAAGGGAACCGAAGACGCATCCTCAGATCCCCCAGGTTGAACCTCAAAACTAGATGATGGGCTAAACCTTACTCGTTTTGTCTCAGGTACTCTGACTTTAATCAGGTACTCTAGCCCTAAATTGAAAGTCCCAGCTTTAGGCCAAAGACCCCGTGCAGCAGCAGCAATGCAAAGGCGATCGTGCCTAGGTAGGCATGAACGGTGCGGAAAGCCTTGCCTTGAGAGAAAAGCAAAGCGGCGATCAGGCCGTTAATCAAAAGGAGAGCGATCGCAGCCGTCCCTGTCCAGAAGTGAACACTCTGAAAAATTGGTTGCTCCTGCATCACCAAGGATAAAACGCCGCCAGTGAACCCCAGGACAATAAACAGGAACATCAGCCCTGCAAGCTTTTTGTGGTCATCTCGATGCTTGGCAGCGAGGGCCTCATCTTCACCCACCATCAACCTCCCTCGCCAACCTGCATAAACCGTATAGGAACCCATCACCAAGACGACAATTCCCATCATTACGGGATGTCCCCAGTGAACGATTGGTTCCGGCACTCCTAAACCACCAAACCAATCTGCAATCGGCTGCAATGCCGCTCGAATATCCATACGCCTCCTCCCTGTACGCCGAACAAATCTAAAGAAATGTTAAAGATATTCTATCGCCTGTCAATTCCGTAGAAAAGGCAAAGCACTAACAAATTGAAAAGCACCAACAAATTGATGGAATTTTGAGACAGTGAACACCCCTTAAGGCGGTTGTGGTCTCACGGCCTCATTACTCCCATCATCCCTAAGCTGCCATCATGCTTGCTCACGCCGCTCTCACTGCCTTCGTAGCATCCGTCCCTTTCAACAGCGGAAACCCCAACGTCTCCCGCTGTTTGTAATACAATTGCGCTACCTGCCGCGCCATATTTCGCATCTTGAGAATGTAGCGCTGCCGCTCGGTCACCGAAATGACCCCTCGCGCATCCAATAAATTAAAGGTGTGCGAACACTTCAACACATAGTCAAAGGCGGGTTGCACCAATTCACGCTTCATTAGGCGCTCTGCTTCTTTCTCATATAACCCAAACAAAGTGAACAGCAGGTCTGGATCAGACGCCTCAAAGTTGTAGGTTGAGCTCTCAATCTCCCCCTGGAGGTGCACATCCCCATAGGTCAACTTGTCATTCCAGCGAATATCAAAAATTGAATCGACCCCCTGGAGATACATTGTCAATCGTTCCAGTCCGTAGGTGATCTCAACGGAGACAGGTTTGCAATCCAAGCCGCCACACTGCTGGAAATAAGTAAATTGGGTGACTTCCATGCCGTCTAGCCACACTTCCCAGCCCACCCCCCAGGCGCCCACTGCTGCATCTTCCCAGTTATCTTCAACAAATCGAATGTCGTGGTCTTCGGGTTGAATCCCTAAGGCTCGTAGCGACTCTAGATAAACCTCTTGAATATCGTTAGGAGATGGCTTAATCAACACCTGGTACTGATAGTAGTGTTGCACCCGGTTGGGGTTCTCGCCATATCGCCCGTCTGCAGGTCTGCGGCAAGGCTCTACGTAGGCAACTGACCATGGCTCCGGGCCGATCGCCCGTAAAAATGTATGAGGGCTCTTTGTCCCTGCTCCCTTCTCTGTGTCGTAGGGCTGAGCAATGAGGCAACCGCGATCGCCCCAAAACTGATGCAAGGTTGCAATGACCGACTGAAAATTCACAGCATCTTCTCCCCGAACTCTGGTTTCCCTAGCTGCATCCATCGCCTGAATCAGCCCACCAATTATCGCGTAGATTCAGCGCACATCTACAGAGCATGGCAGAAGAGGGGCGAGCGCATGACAGAAAAGTAGCGATCGCCCCCGGATCGTCCTTGTAACTTACACAAGCGATCGCTCTACCAGCGCTAATGTAAACCCTTGATGCGAAAACTGCCACGTGAAAGCCAATGATCAGAGGTCGGCGAGCGCTCGCTACAGCACCCCTTACCCTCCCCTTAACCCACTAATAGAGTACTTGACAAGATTGTCCCACCATGCATAGACTATTGGTTCCAAGCAATCAATCCTCTCTTTCCCTCTAGAATCCTTATCCTGCGTGTATTTGAGGTAAGTTGGAAAGATTTTT
>DVEB01000143.1 GCA_015295905.1 Synechococcales cyanobacterium M55_K2018_004 | reverse complement strand
GGGGAGCCGAGCATCTCAAAGTCTCTCGCCAACTAGGGAGAGGAATTTAGGCTGAGGGCAAACGCGACATGCACCTCAGGCCACACCTCCCCATCAAATCACCATTGGTCTCATCCTTGGTCAAGTCAGTCACATTCCCACAGGCACACCATTTTAGGCAGGCTTCCGTTTGGACAGGGTTCAATCGTCACCTCCACAATCCCCAATCATACGGAGTGTCCTAGGGAAGCCCTGTGGTATGTTGATGCAAACCTTTGTTTTTCCAGACGATTTTTTCCAGACGATAAATTTTGGGCTGAGCAGGGAACTCTCACAGGAGCAAGCAAGTCCAGGAGTCAAACTCTTTGAATCAGGCTCTCAGTAGACTATTTGAATCAAATTTGACCCTCAGGAGCAGGCAGCCCATGCCCACTCTGATGTTCAAATTCAGCGGGTGTTCTTGAGTTTCGTGTGGGTGTTTGTCACCTTTACACCGAAACCGTCGGCTCAACTAGGCTGAAAGCAGCTTGCTCAACCCTTGGGCAGAGCCAAATCATTTTTTATACTTTGGGTGTTTTCATACGTTCACTGAAAAAGCTGCTGATCTACCGTATCCATTCCTGTTTATGTAAAAAATCGTACTCATTCTGTATCGATCATGCCAGTCAAGCAGATGTCTCGTCGTGTTCTTCACCTTGCCCTTCCGTTTGGACTGATCACCACTGGTGTCCTCCTCTCCCTGATATCCCCTGCTGCTGCCCGTTTTGGCATACTCACGACCCAGGACCCCAATGCTTGGGTGAATGTCAGGTCCGCCCCCAGTATTGATGCAACGCCCATCCAGCAAGGCACTCCGGGCGATCGCGTGGAAGTGCTGCGCGAGACTCAGTCCGCCGATGGTTTTACCTGGTATCTGGTCCGTTTTACCAACTCCCGCATTCAAGGCTGGGTGAGGGGCGATCTGGTCAGCCTGACGAGAACAGCCCCCCAGTCCTCCGGTAATGCTCAGATGGTACCCTCGCTTCAGGATGCCAGCAATGCAGCCAACTCCAGGGTTAATGGGACCGACCCCTGGGCCGATAGCCCCTTCCCAGAGTATCGCCCTAGACCTGTAGAACAAGCCGCTGTCATCCGTTCTGCTAGCCAAGTTAGTCCTGCCCAAATTTCAGCGTTTCAGGTAGATACCAACGCCACATCCGACTTTACGGAATCTTTCCCGGAAAATTTTGCGCAGTCGGGCAGGGCACCAGCAGCGATCGCCCCCCAACCTTTTCCGCCTACTCCACAAACGGCCAATTCCTGGGCGGTTCCTCCTGGCTCCCAACCCCGCGAACTGGTGTTTGAAACGGCTAACCCCACCGCGGTGCAGCCGATAGAGCAACCGTATATGCCTCAACCGATGGTGCGATCGCAGGTTGCTCCTGCTCCCCAAGTGGCCTACGTCCGTCCCCAACCCCCTGTTCAGCGGGGAGGCTTTACCCAGGCTCAAATTCAATACTTCATGGAAGTGGCGATGGGATCAGAATATGGCTCTGGCGGTGGAACGATCCGCAAGTGGACTCAGCCTGTCCGCATTCGCATCCACGGCAACCCCAACCCGCAGGATCTCAGTACTATCAATACTGTGGTGTCGGAACTGCAAGAACTAACAGGACTAGACATTCAACTGACAAGACAGGCGGGCAATATTGATATGCACTTTGCCCCCGAACCTCAATTTCGTAGCATTGAGCCCAACTATCGCCCCACCAACATGGGTTTCTTCTGGGTTTGGTGGGACGCCAACGGATCAATCAACCGCGCCCGCATCCTGATTTCCACAACGGGTGTAACGCAAACGGAGCGATCGCACCTGATCCGTGAAGAACTCACTCAGTCCATGGGGCTCATGCGCGACTCAAATCGCTATCGCGACAGCATTTTTTATCAAGGTTGGACTGCGACCACTGAATATTCTGAGCTTGATCGTGCCGTGATCTCGATGCTCTATCACCCTGCAGTCCGACCAGGGATGAACCAAGCACAGGTCGTGGCCGTCCTCACTGGTGGGCGCTCGGCCTCGGTTTGTGAAAATAACATTCCGATTGTGGGTGGCTTGCTGGAAGGCGTTTGTAATTTCATCGTTAATTAACGTGAATTCGAGAGACGCTGTACCCCTTGCTGTTCCCTGCGCGACGCGCAGGGAACAGCAAGGGTTTTGGGACACCGCGCAGGGCCCCAAAACCCTCTGAACCAGAGCTGATGCGCATGAGTGGTAGTTCAACAAAAGGGGGTGCTGATTTGAGCAATGATTTTTTGGTGGGGATGCGCTCAGCGCATCCCCACCAAAAAATCATGTTTTGATTCAGCAACGCCCAACAAAATGCGTACAGCACTATGGTGCTACGCGCTCATGATGTAAAACGCGGTTTGTGGGAACCCCTGCGCAGCGGAGTTTCCCTTTCCCACAAACGTTGTCCTCGTAACCAGGAAGTCACTACAAAGAAAACGGTGGGTAACTACCCACCGTTTTTGCTTGAGTATTGCAGTGATTCAAATCGTGAGAAGCAGTGGAGTCGATCGCTTCTACTTAGAAGGCGAGCCAGTCCGCCGAGACGAACCCACCACCAGACAACTCTGCCCAGCCTTCAAACACCTCCACTACATCAACAGTTTCGCCATAGGAGAGGAAGCCAATGATGGGGAAACTCGTACCTGCACCGGAGCGAATGTTCAGCCCAGAGGGGGCCACAACGGTGGCACCGCCCACGGCACCGCCACCGCCGCCACCGCCGCCACTGCCAAAGTCAAGGAACCGAGTGGCCACATAGCCACCGCCCGACAACAGCGACCAGCCACCGGAACTACTGACAACCGTCACCCGGTCGCCGGGAGAGAGCGTATCAATAATGGCAAAGCCAGTGCCTGGGCCAGAACGAACATTTAGGCCAGACGCTGCCGCCACCGTTGCATTGCCAGTGGCACCGCCGCCACCGCCGCCACCCGTGCCACTAAAATCGAGGAACCGAGTAGCCACATAGCCACCGCCCGACAACAGCGACCAGCCACCGGAACTACTGACAACCGTCACCCGGTCGCCGGGAGAGAGCGTATCAATAATGGCAAAGCCAGTGCCTGGGCCAGAACGAACATTTAGGCCAGACGCTGCCGCCACCGTTGCATTGCCAGTGGCACCGCCGCCACCGCCGCCACCCGTGCCACTAAAATCGAGGAAGCGTTCGGCCACGAAACCACCATCTGACAGCCGTGACCAACCACCCGAAGAAACCACAACATTCACAGTTGCCCCAAACGGCAGCGTATCGATAATGGCAAAGCCGGTGCCCGGGCCAGAACGTACATTCAGACCGGAACTTGCAATCACAGTGGCGCGACCAGCACCACCGCCGCCACCACCGCCGCCACCGTCATAATCAATCCCCAAGGCGGCAGCCGTCGCAGGACCAACAACACCGTCCACACTCAGGCTCTTAGAAGCTTGAAAGTTACGAACTGCCCGCTCTGTATTGGCACCGAAAACACCGTCAACACCGCCTGGATTAAAGCCAGCATTAACCAGAGCTTGCTGCACACTGCTGACCGCAGGACCTGTATCGCCCCGCATAATCAAAGCTTGTGCATCGGAAGCACCACCCAGCACGGCTCCTGCCACAACAACCGTTCCCAAGGCACCGACAATGCCAGAGTTGAGAGCGCTCATGTCCCGTAGTTCGGGGGCTGGGCTGGGATCTTCATGAGCTTCGGCAGCGTGGGTAAATGCGAGTATCTCCATGAGTCCTCACTTATATAGGCGAATTTTTTAGCTAAAGAGCGAAACCAGAACCTAGGCAAGTTGGAACCAGGTGTTCCGACCTTACCCAAAAACAACCTTTTGGACGTTCCACTATGTGCTAATGGAACAGAACATCGGGGCAGAAATGAACAACACCTGAGGATAATTTAGAATTATGCTACATTAACCAGAAAACTAAAAGAGTACTGATGATCTCTCCTATTTTTGATCCAATTCTTAATAGTCAGATGTAGAGATTTCTGGCTTTAGCTGACCCTAAATCTGGTCTGATGTTCGACAAAAAATACATCCTGTAGGCGAGCTACTCTCTAAAAAAATAGATAGGCTCACGCTGCAAAGCCTATCGGCAAAAGATCTGAGCTTTTTTACTACAGAAGATAAAGTTGACTTTTTCACATCTTGCTTCCCTCCTCTTAATCACGATGTTTTGTCATAGGGTGCGATCGCACGATCAGATGTTCGCGCTCAACTTTAAGAAATGATAATTCCACGAATAAGGCGATCCTCCGCGACTTTCTGGGTTAGACTTATCCAATCCAGGAGTAGGCTTGAGCCTCAACTGTGCCAACTCAAAAAAATAGACCACTAGGCCGCAAGAACAAAATTTCCCCGGTCTAGGTTGTCCCCTAGATGATCAGAAATAGGCATCACCTGAAGAAATTCACTTGCTTAATGTCAAAGATTCTTTATAAAAAATTCAGGTTTCGATAGTCCCGGTTTTGACACCTTATTAAGCCTCAGTCTTAGTTCAGAGGGTTTTGGGGCACCGCGCCGAGCGCAGTGCCCCAAAACCCTTGCTTTGTCGTGCGCGTCGCGCACGACAAAGCAAGAGTTTCAGCGTATTAAGATCTATGGTTTTGCTTGATTTTGTGTGGAGGATTTCCTGGGGGAAGCTGCGTACCCTCAGACAAAATCAAAGCGTTTAGACGCTGCAATTGTATGTTGGCGCACCAAGGTTCAGGAGCGTTAAGTCCTGTTCTGACTCAGAATTTGGGCTGAATTGTGCGAAACATCCTGGCAGGCT
>DVEB01000059.1 GCA_015295905.1 Synechococcales cyanobacterium M55_K2018_004 | reverse complement strand
TAGAAAATTATGCGACTAAATTCCCGATGTGACACTTCAAAGGGCGGAATGTCGGATGTAAAAACGCTTTTTGTGGAAAACCCTTCTGCGCGGAGTTTCCCATAAAAAGCGTTGTCCCAACCTATGCGTATAGCGCGATACCAATAAAAAAGCGGTATAGTGCTTGATACTATACCGCCTTCGAGCATTAGAGAAAACCTTAGCGAATATATTCCTTCAGGACACTGTTGCGATTGGGATGACGCAACTTACGCAATGCTTTAGCCTCAATTTGACGAATGCGCTCGCGCGTGACGTTGAAAATCTGACCGATTTCTTCGAGCGTCTTCATGCGCCCATCGTCTAGACCATAGCGCAGGCGCAGAACATCACGCTCACGCGGGCTGAGGGTGCTCAACACGCTCTCGAGGTCTTCCCGGAGCAGGTTTTTAGCAACCTGGTCTTCGGGAGTCTCACCATCGGATTCAATAAAGTCTCCCAAGCGAGAATCTTCTTCCTTACCAATGGGAGTCTCAAGAGAGATCGGAAGTTGAGCTGATTTGGCAATGAACCGCAGCTTCTCGATGGTCATTTCCATGCGAGTTGCAATCTCTTCCTCTGTCGGCTTCCGCCCCATCTCTTGAGACAACAACTTAGTTGTCTTTTTGATGCGCGAGATCGTTTCGTAGAGGTGAACTGGGAGACGAATAGTGCGTGACTGGTCGGCGATCGCACGAGTAATGGCCTGACGAATCCACCAAGTGGCGTAGGTAGAGAACTTGTATCCTTTCTCGTGGTCAAACTTCTCGGCAGCGCGGATGAGCCCTAGGCTACCCTCCTGAATCAAGTCCTGGAAAGACAGTCCACGATTCATGTATTTCTTAGCAATCGAAACCACCAATCGGAGATTTGACTGCACCATCTTATCTTTTGCCCGACGGCCCACATGGAGCCGATGACGAAAGGCTGGCAAAGCCATGTCCACTGCGTTGGCCCATTCGGCATCCTGAGGTTCTCTAGCCAACTGCTGTGCTAGACTTTCCCGAACGCGCTCTAGCTCCAGCAAATCTGCAATTTTCCGAGCCAACTCAATTTCCTCATCCGCACGAAGCAGACGAATTCGTCCAATTTCTTGCAGATACAGGCGAATCGAGTCTTCGGTATAGTGCTTCTTTTTGGCTTGAACTCGACGGCGAGATGCTCGACCCTTTGGTGCTTTGTCATCTTCCTCTTCAGGCTGAACATCGAAAATATCGTCTTGATCGTCGTCGTCCTCTACCGAGAATTCAAAATCGCTTTCTACGGGATCAAGGGTTTCGAGTACATCGTTAGCCTGGGTCATGCCGCGCTCCTCATGCTCCTTATAGTCGAAATAGTCGAAAAGATGAAGACTCCGGATGTGCCGGAGAAAAAGAGGTCTATTTCTAGACTGGTCAACTATAGCTGATTCAACAGAGTGGTGACATCTGGATCAATCAAAACTCTAGAAAACCAGGCGGTACTTCGCTGCCCTGTGTAGATGCAAAATCAATGCAAAGGGGTAAAAGCACCTGCAAATCAAATGATTAGGGGATAGCCAAGATCTCTCCGATTGTAGCTTTTCTCACAAAAATTGCACGCTTTTGAAAAGATTTTCGTCATGGAAACCCCATAAGCGTGCACTGCGAAAAATACTAACCAATCGGAAGCAACCAATACTCTAGCGACACTTTGCACAAAACAAAAGGCGGATTTCACAGATTAGGTGCAACTTAGTTGCAAAACTTGTACAAGTGTGTTGCAAAATCTGCAAACCTTTGCAGAGCGACCTGGACTAGGGGACGTTTGTGTCGCTTGGCATCAACAATGCGATCGAAAGCGCTCCTTAACCAAGAAGTCGTTGACCGCTTTGATGCAACTCAAGAAAGAGCCTCCGGAACTACTGAACAAAGGACTCAATGATCATGTAGCCCTGGTTGCAGTAGCCTTGGTTACAGCCAATCACACGACCAGATTAGCAATCTGCATCATAGCAAGAGTCTGTAAAAATGGCTGATTGAATTTCAGCAATTCTGCGGAAAGCAATCTGCGCAGAAGTAGTAGGCTGCTCGACTGAGGTGCTTGAGATCTAGGTCAGGTATCCCAATTCGTCAAACCCTCACGATAGCTCGTATGCGAGGGGGGTAGGGATGCAGTTGCCCATGAAGAGGCAACACCCGCTTGACCGCCATTGGTTGCCTGAGCTTTGGGCAGTGGAATTAGAGGGCTTGCAATTGCATAACTTGAATAACCTCTTCGGCGGCGATCGCTCCTTCTCCTTGAGGAACAACTGCAAGGCAGTTGGTCAGTGCCAAGTTGATCAAGTTGCCTGAGCTATGTCCTCCTGGTGCTGGAGAAAACTCATATTCACCATTCACCACACGCAGATGCCCCCACAGGTAAGACTCACGTTTAGGGTCTGCCCGTAGTGCTGCACAACTTTTTGCCTTAACAAATTGTGGTCTCCAGCCTGCTGGTAAGCCAGAAAGTTTGCGCAGGGCAGGTTGGACAAATCGCCAGAAGGTAACCAAGGCGGAGACTGGGTTGCCAGGAAGCCCGAAATAGAGGACAGTGCCAGGAGAGGAAGACTCCTGAACGGAGGCCTGAACACTGGCAACAGTCAGGGGTTTTCCTGGCTTGATGGCAACAGACCGGATGTGAAGCGTTGCCCCCAGAGACGTGAGGATTTGTTCCACATAGTCGTAGTCACCAACTGAAACACCACCCGATGAGATCACCAAATCGCAGATTGTTAGAGCCTGGGCGATCGCTCCTGCTAATTTTGCTGGTTCATCCGGTACGATACCTAGACAGATAGGCTCAGCACCACTTTGGGCAACCAAGGCAGCTAGCGCGTACTGGTTGGAATCCACAATTTGTCCCGGTTGCAAGGGTTGTTCCGGAGCTACTAGTTCATTTCCTGTTGAGAGGATAGCAACCCTAGGACGGCGATAGACCGGAATTGAGCAGCATTGAGCAGCCGCTAAGGTGGCGATCGCCGCCGCCGTCAAGCGTGTGCCTGCGGGCAGCAAAGTGGTTCCCGCCCGATAAAACTCTCCCTGCTTACGCACAAACTGCTGCGGCTGGGGTGCAGCAAGGATGATGACACGATTGCCCTGTCGCCGAGTCACCTCCTGCATCACTACCGTGTCTGCCCCGGCTGGCATCATGGAACCTGTTAGGATACGAGCGGCTTGCCCAGGCAGCAGTGTCTTTTGCGGCTGGCAGCCCGCCGGAATTTCTTCAACAACCTCTAGGGTAACGGGATTTTCTGGGCAGGCGTGTTCGACATCTGTGAATTGCACCGCGTAGCCATCCATCGCAGAGTTGTCCCAGTGGGGGAAATCCAGGTTGCTCGTGATGGGGTTCGCCAGAATGCGACCGACCGCAGCATGCAGGGAAACAACTTCAACATCCCGCTCAGCATCTAGGGGATGAACTAAGTCCAGAATGACAGACTCTGCTTGCAAAACAGGAATCATGGTGGAGGTTTCATGGTTTTGTACAGAACCATATCGTATAGAACCATATCCAATCCAATAAGATGAGAGGAGGACTCTCAATGGAAAGCGATCCATGCTTGCTGAACTGGCCCCGTTGGCTTCTGCGCGCGTCTCATTGTGGCGGCGGGTTGTCGCTTTTGCAATTGACTTTGGGCTGGTCAGCCTGCTGAGTGCCTCTTTGGGGTTTGGCGTGGCGGCTCAGGCAACGGTATTCTGCTTGGGGTGGCTAGTCCTACGAGTGTTTGTCGTTGACCGTAACCAGGGGCAAAGTTTGGGACGTTGGGCCTTTGACATGCGTGTGATGAACGCGATTCGAGGTGGCACCCCCGATCTGTTAACCCTAACGAAGCGGGAAGGGATGCTGGCTGTGGAAGGATTTCTCTTTTTTGTTGGATTGACCTACTTCAGTCCTCAAAATGCCTGGGTGCTGTTGCTGTTCCTGCCATTGTTGGTGGACTGTGGTCTAGCCTACGCTGATCCTGATCAGCAGCAAACCCTCCACGACCAGATTGCTAAGACGCGGATTGTGCGAACCCGACGAGGCTATTCGCTGGACAGCAAGATCAAGAATTTAGTTGCCGATGTTGGGCGTCGTATGAAAAAATAGTAGTTTGTGTCTAAGTTTGCTTTTAGTGAGCGTGCAAGATTATGGCAGCAAAGGGAGTCCGTATCATCATCACGCTGGAATGTACTGAGTGTCGGACGAATCCCGACAAGCGGTCTCCAGGGGTTTCTCGTTACACCACTACCAAGAATCGTCGTAATACGACGAACCGGATTGAGCTGAAGAAGTTCTGTCCTCACTGCAACAAGCACACGGTGCATAAAGAGATTAAGTAGGGCTTGATCCTGGAGCAACCCGGTTTGGTCTGAATTTGACTGAACCCGCCGATGGCAAACTCGCTGTCCTGGTGTCCACGGGTCACAGTCGTTACTGTGTCTGTCTTCTCACTACAAAATTAAGTTTGATTGATCTTGTCCTATGACCTACTTTCGTCGTCGCGTCTCTCCGATTAAGCCTGAAGAACCCATCGACTATAAAGATGTGGATCTGCTGAAGAAGTTCATCACGGAGCGGGGTAAAATCTTGCCTCGTCGCATTACTGGACTGACTGCCAAGCAGCAGCGGGATCTGACTCAGGCTATTAAGCGAGCAAGAATCCTGGCGTTGCTGCCATTTATTAACCAGGAAGGTTAGCTCGCGCTGACAATTGGTTAAGTGCGCTGATGCCCTTTCGCCTGGCGGTATTGAGAGCTTCATACTACCCAGGTGAAAGGGCATCATAATGTTGAACCAGTCAATACTGATCAATACTGATC
>DVEB01000134.1 GCA_015295905.1 Synechococcales cyanobacterium M55_K2018_004 | reverse complement strand
GCGCGGGCGTTCTACCAAAAACTAACTGCTACTTTATAGGCGGATTCCGTATAAGCCAACGTGAACTCGGGATAAGCTGAAACCCTTGCTGTTCCGTGTGCGACGCGTACGGAACAGCTAGGGTTTTGGTCACCGCGCCCGGCGCGGTGTCCCAAAACCCGCTTAACCAGAACTGACGTTAAGCCGAGGATCTAATGAGCGGGGGACGATTTCTTTGTCCCCCGCTCAACGCTTAGGCTGTTCTCAGGGCGAGAATTTTTGCGGTCACTTCCAGGCTTTCCTCGTACAGCACATCACGTCCCCAACGTTGTAGTTGCTGGGCGAGAAGAAACTCAGCCTTCTGATCCCCGATCGCCGTTACCTGTTCAGTACGGCAAGCTTGGGCACTGCCGCCTGCTTCCATCCGCATACAACCTGTGGTTTCCGAGCAGAGGATGGTGCAGCAGTTAGCATTCAGATTAGTGGAGGTGAGCCTCAGGCCGATCAGGTCACCCAAAATTTCACCAGGGTTGGCGATCGGAATTCCAGCTAGCTCGGCACGAATTTCTCGTCCATTAGGGCCGACAAAGGTAATGCTGGTGATGTCGTAATCCCCACTGGTGAAGTGGTAGGAGGTGGGTTCCCACTTCAGCCGGCTGGCTAGCCAGCCTAGATAGGTCAGAGCCTGCGCTGGATTTCCTTTCTCATAGTCGATCGTTACCTGGTCAACCTCTGCTAGGGCGACGCGCCGTTCGGGGGGGTCGAAAGCCGCCGCCGCGAGTTCTTGCCATACCGAGAGGCGGTGCCAGTTCAGGTCAGCTAGGTAAGTACCTGACTCGATGAGTTGATGCATCTTGATCAACTCAGACTCTGGATCGCTGAAGAAGGATGAGTCAAAGATGATGCAGTTAGAACTAGCTGCCAATCGCTTAAACAGTTCTTGTTCAACGTTGGGTGTTGCTTTCCACCAGACAAACTTAGGTAGATCGGGGATCATCAGAGAAACGACGACATCACCCATGCGGTTGAGTGCTTCCTTTGTGCCGCGTAGAGTGATGTACTCACAACACACGAGGTCACTCCCCGTTTTTTGAATGGGACAGTAGGCAGAAACCTGAGCACTCACGCCTTGGTCTTCCCCTAACACAGGAGCCAGGCTGATGATACGGCAGGGATTTTGGATGGCGATCGCCTCACTAATGCCATAACCCCGTTCATCTAAGTTAGGGATCTTGAACTTCTCCGGTGGCAGCTTGCTCACCTCTTGCCGTAGACGATTGAGTGTTTCTGTATTGAAACTGCCCGTCACTCGCAAGCCATAAGCCTTTTGTGCGGCCTCAATCGCTGCTCTAGTTTGGGGGCCATGAATTCCTTCAATCGCACCTTCATAAAAGCCCAGAATTGCCAGAAGTTGCTGAAATTCCTGCGGCTCGTAGACCACCATACTGAAAGTTGAAGCTCGCACCGCGACAGGGGCGCTTTTACCATTGTCCTGCCCAGCCCAGATCTGGCTCAGTTCTGCCTCGATCTCGCTGAGGGAAATGTCTTTGGGTTTCTGTAGGGTAACGAGTGGAGTAGTCGTCATGGGTGAAAGTGGAAAGATGTAAGGATGAAGAATGGAACCGTCAGTTAATCAGTAATACTCAAAAATGTAGCTTTGGGTTTGATTCAATTTCCGGTCTTACGGAGAAGAGAAACTCGGGGAAGACTGTCCCCGTACATCGAACTCACTCTACAATCTGCGCCAGCGTCTTCCATCTCGATTCAGCAGCAGTTCTGCCTCAATTGGCCCCCAAGTCCCTGCCTCATACATCGGGATTGAGTCCGGGGGAGCCGGTGCATCCCACAGGTTGAGTAGGGGGGTGAGGATGCGCCAGGAAGCTTCTACTTCATCACCACGGGTAAAGAGGGTTTGATCCCCCAACATGCAATCTACTAGCAGACGACTGTAGGCATCGGTGTTGGCCCGCCCGAAAGCGGTTTCGTAGCGGAAGTCCATGTCTACCGAGCGAGTGCGGAGGGAGTTGCCAGGAGTCTTCACCTCAAAGCGCAGGGCGATCCCCTCATTCGGTTGAATCCGCATCACGAGCACATTGGGATTGACCTGCTGCGAAGCAGACTGGAACATCAGGAACGGCACGTCTTTGAACTGAATGGCGATCTCAGTAATCTTCTTTGGCATCCGCTTACCCGTCCGCATATAGAAGGGAACATCCTTCCATCGCCAGTTGTCAATGTAAAGCTTGAGAGCAGCGTAGGTTGGGGTTGTCGATTCAGGAGATGCCCCATCCTCACTGCGGTAAGCGGGGACCTGTTTCCCCCCCATCCAGCCAGCAGTGTACTGTCCTCGAATGGCAGACTGCTCCAGGTGCTCAATACTGGCAAGGTGAGTAGCTTGCAAGACCTTTACCTTTTCGTTGCGAATGCTGTCGGCATCTAGGGAGTTGGGTGGCTCCATTGCCGTCAGCGAGAACAACTGCATCAGGTGATTTTGCACCATGTCGCGCAGTGCACCCGAGGTTTCGTAGTAGCCGGCTCGTCCTTCCAGGCCAACCGTCTCTGCCACTGTGATTTGCACATGGTCAACATACTGACGGTTCCACAGCGGTTCAAAGATGGCGTTGGCAAACCGGAAGACCATCAGATTTTGTACCGTTTCTTTGCCTAGGTAGTGGTCGATCCGGTAGACTTGCTTTTCCGTGCCAATGTTGCGGACGATCTGATTGAGCGCCTGAGCGGAACTGAGATCCTTGCCGAAGGGCTTTTCGATGACTAGACGATGTTTGGCTGGGTCTGCTAGCATTCCGGCTGCTCCCAACTGTTGCATCGCTTCCCCAAAGAATCGGGGAGCGACCGCTAGGTAAAAGACTCGATTGCCGCGTGTGCCCCGCTTTTCATCTAAGTCTTGCAGATAGGCTTTGAGGCGCAGGTAGTCATCCTGCTTGTCAATGTCAGCCGAGAAGTAGAACAGACCACGGGCGAAGTCATCCCAAATCTCTTCACGCCCTAGCCCGCCACCAAAGTTTTCTACGCCTTCGCGCATCTGTTCCCGAAAGTAGTCGTCGCTCCACTCTCGTCGTGCGACCCCAACGATCGTGAGTTCGGGAGGGAGGCGGCGCTCCAACTTCATTTGATAGATAGCGGGGATCAGTTTGCGTTGGGTAAGGTCACCCGATGCCCCGAAGATTACCAGGATCTGGGGTTCGGGGACTCGGTCTTGCTGGAGCCCAACGCGGAGGGGGTTTTCGATGAGAGAGACCATAGGGGTGGTGAGTGAGGTAGGTGGGTAGGTGAGGTGGGGTGGGGGGTGAAGGAGGTGAGGACAACGGGGGCATCCAAAATCACCAATCCAAAATTGAGGCGGGGTTAGGGAGCAATTGCCTCTGGGCGTGTCTGCCTAGTGTGCTCGCGGATGAAGGACTCTACTAATGCCACATCCTCCTTACTGCCGATAATGAAAGGGGTACGGGCATGGAGCTTGTCGGGGATCACATCGAGCAGGTCTTGGGTGCCTGTGCTCGCTCTGCCGCCAGCTTGCTCGATCAGGTAGGCAAGGGGAGCCGTTTCGTAGAGGAGACGGAGTTTACCTTCGGGTTTTTTAACTGTGCCGGGATAGAGGAAAACACCACCCTGCATGAGGATGCGGTGGAAGTCACCCACTAGGGCACCACTGTAGCGAGCGGTATATCCCTCGTGGCGATGGACGTACCGGATGTAATCCTGAATCGGTTCTTCCCACTGCCAAAAGTTTCCTTCGTTGACACTGTAAACTGGGCCGTGGTCGGGAACGCGAATATTTTCCTGAGATAGGATGAATTCTCCCAGGCTAGGGTCGAGGGTAAACATATGGACTCCCCTCCCCATGGAATACACCAGAATGGTGCTGGGGCCGTAGAGGATATAGCCTGCTGCAACTTGTTTCCGTCCACTCTGGAGCAGATCTCTGGCGTCGCCATCCAAGTCCATGCCTTCCTGCTGACGGATGGCAAAAATGGAGCCAATGTTGAGGTTGATGTCGATGTTACCAGAACCGTCTACGGGATCATAGAGCAGGGTGTAACGACCAATGGGACAGTTTTCAGGAATGTAGTAGGGCTTTTCCATTTCCTCTGAAGCCAGCCGACAGACGAGGCCACTCTGCTCAAAGGCGGAAATAAATACCTGGTTGGCGTAGACATCCATCTTTTTAACAGACTCACCTTGGACGTTGGTCTGGCCGGTGAAACCGAGGACATCCTCCATTAGTCCAGCTCGACTGAAGCGACGTGCGATGAGTTTGGCTGCCAGACCAATACGATTCATCAAGGCACTTAAATCCTGAGCATCTGCAGAGAAGCTTTGAAGCTGTTGCAGGACGTGCCGCGAAAGAGTCATGCAGTCCCGATCGAGGGCGTGCTTATGGTCGAGGTCTAGTAATCCATCCATCTACGTGTCTCCTGCTGCGTTGCGAGTGTTCCAGCGTCAGGGCTTGGACAGTGTTGGCTGGCAGGTCAATCTGCGAGCGATCGCCCAGAACACTCTGTTTCCATCTTAGAGAGGCATTTCAGGAACCCGCCCGAACTTTAGGCGAAGTATAGAAATCTGTTGATAGATTGATGGTTGCTGGCGTCGAGCGAGGGCACGCTCGCTACTTTTGCTCTCGTTAAACCTTAGCCAAACCTTAAACCTAAAGACTTGTCTCTGATCCCCTCGAATTCACTCAATCACTACGTAATCTGTGGGCAGAAAAGCAAATCGCGCAGCAAACCCGATTGAGTTGCGGGAGATGGATTTTTATGGGACATAAGAAGCGCATTGGTATTTTAACGAGCGGGGGAGACTGTGCGGGCCTCAACGCGGTGATCCGAGCTGTGGTACACCGTGCTGTTTGCACGTACGGATGGGAAGTTTTTGGCATCTACCGGGCCACGCAAGGCTTAATGGTGCGTCCAGTAGAAGCCATTCAACTCCACCCCAAGTATGTTGAGAACTGGCTGACGGTTGGCGGTACTCAATTAGGTACGACCAACACGGGCAATCCATTTGCTTTTCCGATGCCTGACGGCACCTTTAGAGACCGTTCTAGTGAAATTATTGAAGGCTACCATGAACTGGGTTTAGATGCCCTGATTGGTATTGGTGGCGACGGCAGTATGGCAATTTTGCGAAAGCTGGCCGTGCAGGGAGGCATAAATCTGGTTGGAATTCCCAAGACAATCGATAACGATGTAGGCATTACCGAGCGATCGATTGGATTTGATACGGCGGTGAATCTCGCCACAGAAGCGCTCGATCGCTTACATTTCACAGCCGCTAGTCACTCGCGGGTGATGATCCTAGAGGTGATGGGGCGGGATGCTGGACACATCGCTATTAGCGCGGGGATTGCGGGGGGTGCTCATATCATCCTGATCCCCGAAATTCCCTACACGCTGGAAAACATTTGTGGCAAAATTCGGGAGCGCCAGGAGAGTGGTCTTAACTTCTCTGTGATGGTGGTGGCAGAGGCGGTTCGCACAGAAGCTGGTGAACCGATCACGAGTCTGCAAAGTCATGGCGAGTACCGATTTGGCGGCATTGGGCAGTACCTCGCCCACCAAATTACGCTGTGCAGTGGAGCAGAAACTCGTGTGACAGTACTGGGGCACGTTCAACGAGGCGGAGTGCCTTCGCCCCTCGATCGCCTAACTGCTGGTATTTTTGGAGTAGCAGCGGTGGATCTGGTGGCTGATGAGAAGTACGACCATCTGGTCACTTGGCAGAATCGGCAGGTGGTGCCAGTGCCGATTGAAGCAGCGATCGCCACTTATAATCGGGTTGATCCTGAAGGCTCCCTCGTTCGCACGGCAAGAGGATTAGGAATCTGCCTGGGATCCTAATCTTTGCTGGGTAGCCAATCTATGTAACGTGAATTCCGGATAAGCTGAAACCCTGGGTGTTCCGTGCGCGGTGCGCACGGAACACTCAGGGTTTTGGGACACCGCGCCCGGCGCGGTGCCCCAACAGCCGCTTCACCGGAACTAATGTTAATGTTCAGTTGAGAGGCCGACCTGTCCGCTGGTTGCCAGCACTCGCGCACTCACCCCAAACACGCGCAGCAGCCCTTCAGAGTCTGCATGGTTGTAATCGCCAACCCCCTCCATTGAGGCATTTTCCTCGGAATACAGCGAGTGGGGCGCATCCGTTGCGGACTGGAACAGGATATTGCCCTTATAGAGAGTGACTGTAATGGTTCCAGTGGCCAGATTCGCAATGTGGGCCACTGCCCCTAGAGCCATTTTGGTCGTTAGGTCAAACCAATAGCCTTGATAAATTTGCTTGGCGATCAGGAGTGAAAGCTGGTCAAAAAATTCGCGGGCGCGGCGATCGAGGATCAGTTGTAGCAGGTAGGCATAGCAGGTGCCGAGCAGTTCCATACCAGGGCCTTCGTAGACCCCGCGCGATTTGATGCCGACAAAGCGATTTTCCACCAAGTGCGTGCCAATGCCGATACCATGTTTGCCCCCCAGGGCATTGGCCTGCAAAAATGCATCCACCAAGCTCACTGGCTCCCCGTTAATGCTAACCGGACGGCCCTGCTCAAAGCGAATGGTGACACTTTCTGGGGCATCGGGTGCATCTTGGGGATAGCACCCCATCACGGGTTTAACGAACTGTGCGGGAGTGGTCAGTGCCTCTAACATGCCTGACTCGTGGGTCAGACCCAGCAGGTTAGCATCGGTGGAATAGGGCTTTTCTTTGCTGGCAGCAACCGGCAGGTCGTTTTCTTGGCAGAAGTCGATCATCTCGCTTCGACCGGGAAACCGCGCCAAGAATGTTTCATCGCGCCAAGGGGCATACACTTCAAAATCGGGAGCGAGCATATTCGTGATCAATTGGAAGCGCACTTGGTCGTTGCCCCGCCCTGTGGCCCCATGACTAAAGATCGTGAGGCCGCGCTTCTTCATCTCCAGAATCATTGCTTTCGTCAAGGTGCAGCGGGCGATGCCGGTGGTATTCCAGTAACGACCTTCATAGCAGGCTTGGGACTGGATGACTTTTAGACCATCTTCGGCGATCGCCTGCCGCACGGGCAGCACCACAAAATCCACTGCCCCTGCCTTCAACATGCGCTGGCGAATAGCATCTAGGTCTTCCTCATCTGGTTGCCCCAGGTCAGCCGTAAAACAGACCACATTGACTCCCTCGTCGGTTAGCCAGCGAGTGATGGTACAACTGTCTAGACCGCCCGACCCGGCGAATGCGATCGTCTTCCCTTTCAAATCATGCACTTTCATAGTGATTGCCCTTTGTATTCGCACCGCCCCGATCTCCGGTGTTGCTGACTGGAGGCGAACCCGGGCGTGGAGGCCGTCGATGTGCTCGGATTGCTCCAGCCGAGTTCAAACCAGATCAAGCCAGACCCGCTTTTCCGATGGCGTAACAGACAGACTATTATCTCCTGAATCTCCATAAATTCTGTTGAAGGCAGTACAGATTTTAGAAGCATGGCTGAAGCAGGGGTGCTCCCCACCAGTTTTCAGTCCAGGCAAGGCTTGAGGGGATGGTTGGCATCTAGACAGTGGGGCTAGTGCTCCACTTGCGCTATGAAACAGGTGGTTTTTGGGGGAGTGTTTCCCAGCGTTACCACATTTGAGCGTAAAGGAGTCCAAGCTTCAGTTTCCTGTTGTGGGGGATACGTAATTCCACTCACAACAGGAAAGTGCGTTCACTCACAACAGGAAAGTGCGTTGAACTGCTCAAACGATAGTCAGAATTTTTTGTGGTTTCTCAGGCAAAGAATAGGTTTTTCTTGTCGATCAATCCAAGCAAATTCAGTGGATTTTCTCTGGGAAAACGAAACTTTTTTCTGTCTTAAACTACTGCATTTCAATTCGATATTGTCACTCTGTAAAAACACTGAATTTTAAGGGAGAGATAATTCAATAATTCTATGAAATTGCATGACAATTTCATAGAATGAACTCTATATCTCCGTATAAAAACGGACTCTTTGGAGTCATGCAATCTTTTGAGTTGAGTGATTCTGGAAAAACTTGGACTGGGAAAAATAATCTTGTTTTCCCTATAATTTTCCTTGCTTTAGTCAAACGGTTTGCAGGTGCATCCATTTTGTAACTTGTAGGTTTTTTGTCAGTTTCTACGACCAGCTTTGTAAGACCAGTTTTGCGAGGCGTACGGACGAATACGTCCCTCGAAAACGAGAGCATGTCACCTTTGCAGGCCCTCATCCCTCAGTCCTTTCTCCCAAGTTGGAGTTGGGAGAAGGAGAGCCAAGCATCTCAAAGTCCCTTTCCCAAGTTGGAAGAGGGATTTAGGGTGAGGGTGAACATGGCATGCACCCTCAAAAACTAAGGCAGACTCTGCTGCTCCTGTCCTGCAGGGGGGCACTTTTTCCTAGTGTGGCAATCGCATTTGGCTCTCAATTCTCAAGACATCCACGGATTACGAACATGACAGATTTGCGCGTTTTACTCATCGATTCTGCTGTTGAAAATTACCAGCATCTGATTCAGGGCCTCGTCAAATCCGTCAGGGTCATTGTTATTCAGCCAGACCAGGACGGAGTACAGCAATTTGTCCAGCTATTCCAGACGGTTCCTGGCCCGCAAGAAATCCATGTGGTGGCACATGGTGCGCCCGGTTGCCTCTTCCTAGGTAATACGCAACTGAGTCTGGATACCCTCGAAATTTATGCAGGACTGTTCCAGCCAAGCCCACGTCCTTCACACCTTTTCCTTTACGGGTGTAAGGTCGCTGCCGGAGATGCGGGGCAGGAGTTTATTGCCAAGCTTCACCACATGACGGGTGCAGCGATCGCCGCCTCAACCACTCCGATTGGCCATGCTCTGTTGGGAGGAAACTGGGAGTTGGACTATCAAACCGCGCCGAGAGGTGCTGACGGCACGTCTTCCTGCTTATTCGCACCGGCAACGCTAGCGGGCTATGCAGGTCTGCTCAATTCGCCGCCCAGCATCATCGATGCATTGGCAGCGGATGGTGTGCCTCAAGTCCGCCTCACTGCCGAGGACAATGCCCTGACTATCCGTGACTTGGCGATCGCAGATGCTGACCCTGCAGACGTGATGACCGTCCGCCTCAGTGTATCATCTGGCAGCCTGACGGTGGTTAACACAAGTGGCCTCATCTCAATCAGTGATAACGGCAGTGCCAGCGTCCTGCTCCAGGGGACAGTCGCCGCTGTGAATAGTGCGATCGATGGCATGGTCTTTACACCCCTGCCGAACGAAAGTGGCAGCCGTAGCCTCTCAGTCCAGGTCGATGATGGCGTGAATCCACCAGTCTCCCAAACAGTGGCGATCGCCATTACCCCCGTCAACGATGCCCCAACGATTGCCCCTAGTGCGCCGGATGTGGCGGAAGGGGGGACTGTTACCTTTACGGCGGCAAACTTTAACCTGGAAGATCTCGACAACCTCCCAGCCCAGCTCATCATCAAGATCCAGAGCCTTCCCAGTAAAGGAGTGTTGCTGTTTGATGGCAGCCGAGTAGTGCCCGGTTCGACTTTCTCCTCAGACCAGATCACCAGGTTGTCTTACCGTCACAATGGCACTCAGACCACATCGGCTGGTGGCACCAGTGATAGCTTTACGATCACAGTAGATGACGGCGCTGGTGGCCTGATTGGAACCACAACCATTCCCATCAACATCACGCCAGTCAACCAGTTGCCCACGGTGACAAGCAACAATCGCCTATTTGAAGGGCAGACTGACTATCGCGTCACCTTGACTATCAGTGATGTAGACCAGACTAACCCCGATTTCCTAGTCGAAATTCTTTCGTTGCCTCAAGACGGTGTATTGCGGATCTTGGGAGAGGCAACCCCCCTGACGATTGGACGACAACTCACCGCGACAGACTTGGCTAACCTGGTCTATAGCCATGATGGAAATGACCAAAACAGCGGTTTTCCACCGCCCGATAGCTTTCAAGTGCGGGTATACGATGACGGTGGTGGCACAGGAGTACCAGGATCCACAACGGCCACCATTGACCTGTTGATCATTCCCAATAATGATGACCCCATCCTCAGCCGCAACACGGGGATGATGCTGAATACCGCAGGGGGCACCCTGGCTCAGGTCATCACGCCGGCTCAACTGCAAGTTACGGACCCAGACTCCGCTAACACCCTGCTCACCTACACGCTGACGGAAACTCCTGATGCCACCCTGGGAACGCTGCAACGCTTCGTTGGCGGAAGTTGGCAGACGTTGGGGGTGGGGGCAACCTTTACCCAGGACGATATCAATGATGGGCGGGTGCGGTATATCTTCCACCGGGCTTCGAGCGGGGGAGAGACGTTTAGCGATCGCTTCCGATTCACCGTCAAAGACAGCGAAATCCGAGAATACCCTACCCCCAGGGAAGGGGGCATTTGGGACGGGGCAACGCTGGTTGTCCATACCTTCGATATTGCCATCACGATTCCACCTGGCAGCAGTGGAGGCAGTGGGAACGCACCGCCGACCACCATTACTGGTAACAATCCACCCACAATTGAGTGGGTCAGCGGCATTGCCAACCTCGAGGAAGGCGGGTCGAGAGTCATTACCCGTGATCTGCTACGCACGGTGGATACCGATAATCAGGACAGCCAACTGATTTATCGCATTACCGAACTGCCGACGAGCGGTTCACTCCGACTCAACGGTCGCACCTTAGGGCTATACGAGTCCTTCTCCCAACAGGACATCAATGAAAACCGGGTCAGCTTTGTCCATGCGGGGGGAGAAGACTTCATCGACCGGTTTAAGTTCACCGTCAGTGATGGCACCGACCGACCAGGTGACCCCATCGAAGGCACATTCAATATCGACATTCGGCCTGAAAACGATGCCCCCACTGTAACCGTGTTGGGGACTCCCAGCTTAGCGGAAGGCGGCACTGTCCTGATCGATGAAAGCATCCTGCGGTTGAATGATGTGGATGGCAGTGGTGAAAAGCGGGGTGAGGGCTTTGCGCGGGTGAACACCCTCACCTTCCGGGTGACCAACCTGCCAGTCTACGGTCAACTCCAGGTTTTTCGCAGCGGGAGTTGGGCAACTATCGATACTGATACGATTATTACGCTAGAGGAACTGAACGATGAGCGGTTCCGCTATGTCCACGATGGCAGCGAGAATTTTGCCGATAGCTTCGTGGTTGAGGCGATTGACGATTCAGGGGCAGCAAACAACCGTAGTGATAGTCCCGTGACCAGCCGCACGGTCAATATTGAGATTGCCCGCCTCAACGATGCTCCTTCATCGCTTTCAACGAAGCCTCTGACAGTGGCCGAGGGCGGTGTTGGCATGATTCGTGGTTCCAACGGCTTAAATGGCCCTGGAGACGAGGACGATGACCCAAACCTGATCTATCAAGACCCAGACAACACGACGATTCAACGTCAGTTCCGCATTACCACCAACACTGCTTACGGAACCCTGTTCCTGAATGGAAAGGCGCTGTCGGTGGGGAGTGTGTTTACTCAGGATGACCTGGACAATGACCGGGTGAGCTATCGCCACAACGGTTCTGAGAGCCAGACCGATAGCTTTGCGTTTGAAGTGCGTGATGGTGGTGGGGTCGTTGTTCCAGGCAGTTACGATATTTTCATCACACCTCGAAACGATGCTCCGACGGTGGCGGCCCCTGCAGAAATCGTCTTTGCTACGACGACTGCCCAGACGTTTACAGGGGTCAATCAGATTGCGATCGCCGATGTAGACCTGATCACCCTCACGACTGGCGAAACCAATCGCATCCGCGTCACCCTCGATCCCCAGCGAGCAGGCACTACCTACGCCAACGGCACGTTAAACCTGGCGACGACCACCGGCCTTACCTTCATTGACCCGGACACTGGGTTGCCCTTCGCCAGTGGCGACAACAACACTATTCCTGGCAATCGGTTGATCATAGAAGGGGCGATCGCCGATGTGCAGGCCGCCCTCAATAGCCTGACCTATCAGGTCTCGACCGATGTGGACGACCTGATCCAGTTGGTGGTGACGGTTGATGACCGTCTGCGTGATGCAACGGGGACTGTGATTGGTGCTAACGGCGGAACGACCAATGCGAACGGTTTGCCCCTGAGCGCGGTGAATAACACTGTGCAACGGGTAGTCACCCTCTATACCAGCAACGACAACGACGCACCGACCTTTGCCAACATTCCCACGGCTCGCACCGTTGCGGAAGAGCAACCCCTTAGTTTCACGGGGGCCAATCGGATTGAGATCGCAGACCCAGATGCCTTTCCCATTGCCGCTGCTGTTGGTCGTGTGCGGCTTGAGGCTGGCAACGGCAACCTCAGCATTGCCAATCTGAACGGGGCCACCATTTCCGGCGGAGCCAATGGCTCCCCTAGCCTGACCTTGACCGGCACCCGCGACCAGATCAATGCAGCGCTGCTGACTCTCACGTATCAGGGACGGGTCAACTACACCAACACCACGACCCCCGACACTCTGACGGTGACGGTGCTGCCTAGCACGACGGGGAATGGTGTGGGGCTAGGGGGGAGCGCCGATGTGTCGAGGGCGATCGCCATCACGGTCACCCCTGTGAACGACACGCCCATCATCACGGCACCTAGCACCCCCTTGACGGCCTCGAGCATTGACCCGATTGAGTTTCAAGCCGGAACAGCGACCGCCATCGTGGTGGATGACCCCGACCTCAACCCCCCACCGGGCGGACTACCGGGAACAAACCTGCTGCGCGTTCGGTTAGACCCGACGGCAGGCTGGACCACGACTGACTACGGCATCCTGACGCTGGGGTCTACTGCTGGGATCACGATCCTCTCGGGTACCAGTGGTGGCACAATTACGCAGGCTGCGGAGGGAGCAACAGGGCCATTGGTGATTGAAGGCACCCGCGAAGCCGTGCAGGCAGCGCTCAACAATTTGTCCTACACTCCCCCGGTGAACGCCGATCGCACCGTTGCCCTCACTGTCACCGTGTTGGACCGAGAAAATGGCGGTATAGGGGAACGGACTGCCAGCCGTGTAATCAACATCAATGCCTCTAGCATTAATGATCCACCGGTACTCACTGCACCGACCAATCCCCTGACGGTGCCCGAAGACGGGGTACTCATCTTCACGGGAGCAGGGAATGTTTTTAGCTTCGATGACCCCGACGACTTTGGCGCCAATAATCTGACAGTAACCGTCTCCCTCAGTAATCCAGCTGCGGGCACCCTGTCGCTACCCAGTCCAGATGGCACGACGGTAACTGGCGGGGGAGCCAGCCCCCTCGTAATCCAGGGGACGGAGGCTCAGATCAATGCCGCACTGGATGGGTTAGTGTTTACGCCGACCGCAGACTTTAACGGGATCGTTTCCCTGACAGTGACAGTGAATGACCAGGGCAATGTGGGAGTGGGGCCAGCCCAAACCGATACCCGCAGCGTTAACATTACGGTCACCCCAGTCAACGATGCGCCGAATGCCACCGGCCCTGCTACCCTAGCGAGTGTGCCAGAGGACAGCACCAATCCCGCTGGCGATCGCATTGCCAATCTGTTGAGTGGCAGCTATAACGACAATCGCGACACTATCCCCAATGGGTCGTCGGGCACGCCTCTAGCAGGCATTGCCATCGTGGGCAATGCCGCGAACAGTGCCACACAAGGTACTTGGCAATACAACACGGGCAGCGGCTGGACGACCATCCCCACCACGGGCCTGTCTACTAGCACTGCCTTGGTGATTCCTGCCACGGCAGACCTCCGCTTTGTCCCCGTTGCCAACTTCAATGGCACACCGGGTAGTCTGACGGTTCACCTGTCGGATGGCACGGGCTTTGTGGCAGGCAGTGGTCAGAATATCAGTGGAATGCTAGGGGGAACCCATGGCTGGTCAGCGAATTCAGTGACGATCGCCACCAGTATCACCCCCGTCAATGACGCCCCGTTAGCCAGTGGGGCTGCCATCCTCAACGCAATCAATGAGGATACCACCAGTCATACAGGGTCTCAGATTGCTAGCCTGTTCAATGCCCGCTTTAGCGACAGTGCAGACAACCAAACAGCATCGGGCGGCTCCTCAGCGAACACGCTGGCGGGGGTGGCAATTATTGGGAATAGTGCGACGGCGGCTCAGGGCACCTGGCAATACCAGCGCTTCAATGGCACCACTTGGGAGTGGGTTGCCGTGGGCAATCGCACGAGCAGCAATGCATTGCTGCTGGCCGCCACCGATACCAACTATCGCCTGCGGTTTTTACCGGCACCGAACTACAACGGTACTCCGGGTGGCTTGACAGTTCGCCTGATTGACAACTCAGCCGGAGCGGTCACGCACGGGGCAACGATTGATCTGAGTGGAACGGGAGCTACCGGGGGGACGACCCAGTACAGTGCTGGTACGGTGCCGGTGTCCGTCACGGTGAACCCCCGCAACGATGCCCCGATCGCTAGTGGGAGCAGTAGCCTGCCGGCTGTGTCAGAAGACACGACTAACCCTGGAGGAGCGACCCTTGCCAGCCTCCTAAGTGGTAACTACAGCGATGCGACGGATACAGTGCCTGGGGGGTCTAGTGCCACGCCGCTGGCAGGCGTGGCGATTGTCGGGAATGCCGCGACCGCAGCTCAGGGGGTTTGGCAGTTCTTCAATGGCACGACTTGGGTGACCTTACCCACCACCGGACTTTCAACCACGTCTGCCTACGTACTGGCCGCCTCTACGCCGATTCGCTTTTTGCCGGCGCCAGACTTCAATGGCACACCCGGTTCCCTAACGCTGCATCTGTCTGATGGCACTGGGTTCACGGCGGGTGCCTCCCAAAACATCAGCAGCAACATTGGCGGCACTGGCGGTTGGTCGGTCAATACTGTGCCCTTAAGCACCAGTGTGACCCCAGTGAACGATGCACCGAGCCTGACAGTGCCAGGGACGCAAGTGTTTGACACCCCAACTCCGCTAGTCTTTAATGCGGCAAACGGCAATCGGATTGTTGTGAGTGACCCTGACCTGACAACGCTGGAACCTGGGGAAACTGACATTCTGCAAGTGACCCTCGACCTGCAAGCAGACGGAACGACCTACGGAGCAAGCACTTTGACACTGGGAGCGCTGCCAGCAGGACTAACGGTGACGGAGGGAACTAGCGGCAGCACCGGCGGCAAACTGACGATCCGGGGCACTCGAGCAGAGGTGCAGGCCGCATTGGATGGGCTGCAAGTGCAGGTGCCCACAGATGAAGACCGTATCTTATCTCTCGTTGTCACCGTCGATGACCTGTTGAATGGTGACCCGGCGATCGCCCCTACAGGGGTCAGGGTGACCAACACCATCCTGATCAAAGCCTCCAACGTGAATGATGATCCAGTGGTGAACCATCCTGCGGCGGTGACGGCAACAGAGGATGAGCGCTTCAACTTCACCGGAGTGAATGCGATTGCCATTAGTGATGCTGATAGCTTTGATGCCACCAACAACACTGTCACCCTCAGTGTTACAAACGGCATCCTGGCGCTGACGGATACCAGTCTGATCACGGCGGGAGCCAACAATAGCAGCAGCATCACCCTGACAGGGAGCATCAGCGCCATTAATGCTGTGCTAGCCGGGTTGTCCTATCAGGGCAACCTCAACTTCAACACGATCGCTCCCAACACCGACACGCTGTCGATTCAGGTGAATGACCAAGGTAACCTGGGCAGCGGGGGAGCCAGAATTGTTAATCGTACAGTCGAGATCGCGGTAACCCCCGTTAACGATGCACCAGGGGCGACTGGTAGTGCTACCCTGACTGCTGTTGCAGAAGACAGCACCGACCCTGCGGGCACCCCCATCGCGACGCTGTTGAGTAGCAACTACAACGACAATCTCGATGATGTCCCCAATGGGTCGTCGGGCACGCCTCTAGCAGGCATTGCCATCGTGGGCAATGCCGCGAACAGTGCCACACAAGGTACTTGGCAATACAACACGGGCAGCGGCTGGACGACCATCCCCACCACGGGCCTGTCTACTAGCACTGCCTTGGTGATTCCTGCCACGGCAGACCTCCGCTTTGTCCCCGTTGCCAACTTCAATGGCACACCGGGTAGTCTGACGGTTCACCTGTCGGATGGCACGGGCTTTGTGGCAGGCAGTGGTCAGAATATCAGTGGAATGCTAGGGGGAACCCATGGCTGGTCTTTAGCAAGTGTGGCGATCGCCACCAGCATCACCCCCGTCAATGATGCCCCGTTGGCCAGTGGCAGTGCTACCCTCCTAGCGGTGAATGAGGACACCAGTGACCCCGCTGGGGCAACTGTGAGCACCCTCTTTACTCCCCGCTTCGATGACACGACTGATGCAGTAGCGGGTGGCTCCTCGGCCCACACGCTGGCCGGTGTGGCAATCGTGGGGAACAGCGCCACTAGCAGCCAGGGCATCTGGGAGTACTTCAATGGCACAGACTGGGTGGCGGTGGGCAGTCCTACGACGAGTAATGCGTTGCTGGTGGCCAGTACCCACAGTCTGCGGTTTGTTCCAGCGGCACACTTCAACGGCACGCCAGGTGGCTTGACAGTTCACCTGATTGATAGCTCAGCCGGTGCAGTGAGCAGTGGCACCACGGTTGACCTGAGCGGTGTAGGCGCAACAGGCGGAGCAACGCCGTATAGCAGCAGCACCGTTCCCCTGAGCACCAGTGTGACTGCTGTGAATGATGCCCCCACTGCTAGCGGCACTGCTAGCTTGGCTGCGGTTGCAGAAGATACAACTAACCCGGTGGGGGCAACGCTGCTGAGTCTCTTGAGCGGCAATTACAGCGATGCAACGGATACCGTGTCGGGAGGATCTAGTGCAACACCGCTTGCAGGGGTGGCCATTGTGGGCAACAGCGCGACGGCTGCTCAAGGCACCTGGGAGTATTTCAATGGGGTGCAGTGGGTGGCGATCGCCACGACTGGCCTTGCCACCACCAATGCGCTGGTTCTGGCAGCCTCAACGCCGATTCGCTTTGTGCCTGCCCCCAACTTTAATGGCACGCCTGGACCACTGACGGTTCACCTGTCGGATGGGACGGGGTTCATCCCTGGAACTGGGCAGGATATCAGTGGTGCAATCGGTGGGACAGCGGGTTGGTCCACTGGAACGGTGGCAATCGCCACAACAATTACGGCGATCAACGATGCTCCCCTGGCATCCGGTAACGCAACGCTGCAAAACCCTATTAACGAAGACAGCACCAACCCGACAGGTGAACAGGTAGCTGACCTGTTTACTCCGCACTTTTCCGATCCGGTTGATCAGGTCAGCGGTGGTTCGGCGGCCAACAGTTTAGCAGGCATTGCGATCGTCGGTAATGCTGCTACGCCGCAGCAGGGAACTTGGCAATATTTTGATGGTGCAGCCTGGGTCAATGTGGGCGATCGCACCCCTGCCAATGCTTTGGTGGTTGCGGCAACCACGGAGATTCGCTTCGTTCCAGCAGCAGATTTCTCCGGTGAAATTCCTGCCTTGACTGTCCACTTGATTGACAATTCCTCAGGCAGTGTCACTTCTGGGACGACAGTTGACTTGAGCGGATCAGACGCTACAGGAGGAATTACACCATACAGCGCAACCACTGTCACACTTTCAGGGCTGGTTACCGTTGAGAATGATCCACCCGTCGTTGACCTTGATGGCAACGACAGCAGTGGTGTGACAGGGAATGACTACCGGACGTTGTTTACTGCCGGCTCTCCAGTGGCGATCGCCGATCCAGATATCAGCATTACTGACAGCGATGACACCCACCTACAGTCGGCGGTGATTACGCTGGTGAACCGCCCAGACGGGGCAAATGAACAGCTCACCATTGTAGGCAGCCTGCCAGCAGGGATTCTTGCCACAGCTTACGATCCACTGACGGGTGAACTGCACTTAAGTGGTCGGGCAACCCTGGCAGACTATCAAACGGCGATCGCCGCTATTGTTTACACCAACACGGCGCGTATCCGTAACTTGGTTGATCGGTCGATTACCGTTACGGTCAGCGATGGGTTTGCCTCTAGTCTGGTGGCAACCACCACAATCCTGTCAGACTATGATGGGGATGGCATTCCCGATCAGGATGACCTAGATGATGATAACGACGGTATCCCTGATGTAGTTGAAATGGGAGGTGATCCTAATCGAGATACCGATGGTGATGGTGTGATTGATCGTCTCGATCTCGACTCCGACAACGATGGCATCACTGATCTGAAGGAGAGCGGTCTACCATTTAATGTGATTGCGATGTTGGACACCAACAATGATGGTGTGATTGATTCAACGCAATCCTTCGGTAGTAATGGTCTGGCAGATAGTGTAGAGCAGTCTGCTGATAGCGGACTGTTGAATTACATAGTGGCCGATACTGATCGCGATGGTCGTTTTGATTTCCAGGATCTCGATTCTGATAATGATGGAACGAATGATCTACGTGAGAGTGGTTATGATCTGATAGACATCGATAATGACGGTAGAGTGGATGGCCCAGACTCTGATGGGGATGGCCTACCCGATTCCTTTGATGGCTCTAATACTAGGTTTGGTGGTGGCTCTAGCTTCACTACACTGAGGGATACAGACGGTGATACTCTTCCTGACTTTCGGGATGTTGCGCGAACATTGAACGGTTCCTCTGGGCCAGATCGGATTATCGGAACCGATGGTGACGATATCCTAAATGGGTTCAGCGATCGCGATGTGATCTACGGTCGGGGTGGCAACGACCTGATTAATGGCGGCAGTGATGCTGATATTCTGCGGGGTGATGAGGGCGATGACATCATCAACGGCGGCACCAATAATGACGACCTAGATGGGGGCGATGGCAACGACATCCTTAACGGGGGCGATGGTCACGACCTGATGCGGGGAGGCAATGGCGATGACGTCCTCAATGGCGGACGCGGTAACGATCGCATGTTTGGTGATGCAGGGAATGACACCCTGACTGGGGGGAATGGCAGTGACCGGATGTTTGGGGGTCTAGGCAATGATCTCCTGATTGGAGGGCGTGGCGACGATATTCTTAACGGCGGCGCAGGCAGCGATCGCCTCTCTGGAGGACAGGGGGCTGACATTTTTGTCTACCGCTCTAGGTTGGACTTCGGCGATGTGATCCAGGACTTCGAGATTGTGCGCGATCGCATCGATCTCCGGGAAGTTCTGGGAGGTCGAGGATCGATGAATTACCTGCGCTTCCGTCAGATTGGCACGGATACCGAGATTCAAGTGAGAGTCGCAGGTCAATTCTCCACCCTGGGAATCCTGGAAAATGTCAATGCTCGCACCCTCAGAGCCAATCACTTTATTTTCTAAAAAAACGTGAATTTGGGATCAGCTGATATCCATCATTTTTCGGACACAGCGCGTTCGAAAAATGATGGATTTTGGAGCACTACGCTGTACACGGCGTAGTGCTCCAAAATCCTCTTAACCCGAACTGACGTTAATCAAAATTAACGAGAGTTTTAGGGCGGCGGGCACTACGTGGTACCCCGAAACCCACTTAACTCGAACTGACGTTAATCAAAATCTGTTTTTCTACATCGCTAAAGCTCTCACTTGATCTGTTTTATTGATAAATTTGCTGATGTTTCTACCTCGGTCAATTGCTTTGAGTGTTTTTAATCAGAATGGGTACTCTAAATTTGATTGGGATTGCGTATCCAGGAAAGTGATATGAGTAGTGTTTTGAAGTATTTTCTTGTTGGTCAATTCGTTTTGGCTTGGTTGCCGGGTCTAGCACTGGCAGAGACTTCCACGCCGTCAACACTGACCGAAGCAAGGACAGAAAATACTTCAACTCGTGCCACCGATTTACGCATCCCAGCACGGGCGGGTGCGGGTTTTAGTACCCCTGGTAGTGGTTATGAGGGGACGTTTAACGTCGAGAGTTTCATCCCCCTGCTTCAAACTCCAGGAGAAGAGATTACGTTTTTGGAGGCACGGTTTTATCTGGATGACGATGCCCATACTGGCGGCAATTTAATGCTAGGGCATCGGTTTTACGAACGGGATGACAACCGCATCTGGGGAGGATATCTTGCCTACGACAATCGTCAGACTGCAAACAACAGTTTCCATCAATTCGGCTTTGGTCTGGAAAGCCTAGGTGAGGTGTGGGACTTTCACTTCAACGCCTACCTGCCCTTTGGCGATCGCCGCCAGTTAGACCGGGATGCATCCTTTGCAAATGTGTTGAATTCCTCTGCTCGCTTTCGAGGGAATTTGCTGTTGATTGATAGCTTGATTGAGCGCCAACGGCTCCTTGTCTACGAAGCCGCAGCAGGTGGTTTTGACCTGGAAGCAGGTGCCCGTCTTGCCCACTGGGAGCAGGGCGATCTACGGGGCTATGGTGGCATTTATTTTTACGATGCACCTGGAAGTGATAGTACCGTTGGATGGCGGTTGCGGTTGGATGCGGACGTGAACCGGAGTATGAACTTGGGGCTGGCCCTGCAGGGCGATCGCCTGTTTGGCACCAATCTCATCTTTTCAGTCGCATTGACGCTACCAGGTATTCGTCCTGCTGGCCCCATTGGAGCGGCGGAAATTGTACAGGCTCGCTTGGGGGAACCTCTGCTGCGCAATCCGAATATTGTGCTGGATACCCAGACGGAAGCGGAGCGCAGTGTAGAGAGAAACATCATGCCACTCATGAACCCGGAGGAGGAGGAAGCCTATCGCTTTTTCCACGTCACGCTGGGGGCAACTGGCGGAGATGGCACCTTTGAACGCCCCTTTGGGACAGTGCAGGAGGCGCTCAATGCCACCCTCTCCGATGGCAATGATGTGGTGTACGTGGATGCTGGCAATCGGGTGAGTATCCCGGCCTTCACCATTCCTGATCGGGTGCAGGTTCTTTCCCAGGGGCCAGTTCAACTACTGGGGGGGCTACCCTTCCCCGGTTTTCCTCGCACTCAGGTGCGATTGCCCTTTTCCCCAGTGCTCAACTACAGCGATGGCATCCTGGTACAACTGCCGCTTTCGGGGGATGGTAACTTCCCGGTTATTCAAGGGGGCGGTGCAGATCTAGTGCAGTTGGGCGATCGCACTGTCCTGGCAGGGTTTCGCCTTAGCGGTGCGAGTGGTAACGCCATTGTGGGCAATAATATCCGGGATGTGGAGCTGCGGGACAACCGGATTGAAAATGCAGGAGAACGTGGCATTTTCTTCAACAATGTTGTTGGCAGCGTGGTGATGTTTGACAACCAGATCGGTGGCTCTCAGGGGGGAGTTGGTTCCGGTCAGGCGATCCTGATCCAGAATGGGACGGATGATGCGGTGGAAGTGACGATCGCCCGTCAACGCTTAGACAATCAGCGCGTGGGAATCGAAGTGACTGCCCTGGGCGATCGCTTAGCTGGGATTACCCCCCAGCAGACGGTGAACATCAGTGCCACTAGCATCACCAATAGTCAGGAACAGGGAATTTTTCTGCAAGCGAATGGCCCTAGCAACCAACAGGTGGCCTTCCGGCGCGGCAGTATCCGCAACAGTGGCCGCCAAGGTCTCCTAGTCCAGGCGAACAATACGGGGTCGCAGGAGGTCGTGCTGGAGGACAGCCGCCTTCGGGCCAATGGCTCGGCTGGCATTCAAGTGATTGGTGGCACCTTGGGGGGCAGCACTACCGCTGCGCAGGAGGTCTTCATTCGCCGGAGCTGGATTGAAAATAACGGTGGTGCTGGAATTGAGATTGTTGGCAATGAAGTGGTGGCTCAAGAATTTGGCATCAGTGGCAACACGATTCGCAACAATGCAGGGCCAGGGATTCGGGCGATCGCCAACAATGAGGCTTTTCAAGAGTACGTCACAGACGCGGACAATGCATCGTTGGGGATTAACGATAACCGCATTTCTGGCAACCAGGGGGCAGGTATTACCCTAGAGGCAAACAACGCTGCCACTCTCGTTGCAGATATTCAGAATAACCGGCTTGCTGCCAACCAAACGGGTGGGGCACCGGATTTGACCGTCACTTCCACTAGCAGCAATGCTAGAGTCTGTACAGTCCTCCTAGGCAACCGCAGTGCCACAGGCATCCGACTAAATAACGCAGGGACAACTTTACCGCTAGGCTTGTTTGAAGTTGGAGATCTGCCAACGGTCAGCTTCCGTAATTTTGGCGGGGTCACTCTGTCACCCAGTGCTGCGGCCTTTACCAACAAACCAGGAGCTACTTCCTGTTTCCAATAACTCATACCGATTCCGTCGGTGATTGAGTTGATGTGTTGTGGCATAAAACGGATGCTGTGCACCCGTTTTACGCCACAACACACTGTTACTTTATAGATGGCTTCCGTATCACGGGTATCCAAGGGGCTGAGTTTGGCGTAGGGGTTGCTTGGCACTTGAGACAATAAGCGCTGCAAAATGTACCCCAAAAGCGCATTTTGCAGCGCAATTTGGCAATTCCTCCAAAGTCCAGTTGGCAACTACCTCACCAGAAGTGTGTCTGATCAGGACGTAGCACTAGTCAGGCAAGATTTTGGTGAACCGTTTCCTGACGCGTTGCACGAGGTAACCAACTTAAGGTTTCAGCATTGCCAGCAAAGCTAATCAGGTGGAGGTGGGAGGGATCCTGCATAAGCGCCTCCGCTAGCAAGAAACCGGCGATCGTCCAGGTTTGGTACTTGCGCGAGGCTTTTCCTACAAATCTGCCGTAGCTGCCGTCATAATACTCTGGCCACTCATCCTCCCTGAGGCGACGACGGGCAATTTCGAGGGCTCGCTGGCCAATGTCAGGTCGGCCTGTTTTCTGGGCTGCCGCTACCAACAGCCACATCAACACCGGCCAGTTGCCGCCGTTATGGTATGACCAGGGCACGTTCTTAGGGTCGCACCCGGTGATCAGTTTCCATTCCAGATCGACCAGTGCCGGATAACAGATCTTCATCGGCATGTGACCGATCAAATCCTGCCAGCGTTGTTCAATCAGATCCATAATGGCCTGAGCTTCAGACTCACTCACCAGTGACCCTAGGATTGCCATCAGGTTGCCCAAAGCGAAGAAGCGGAAATCCATGCGGGCTGGTCCCAGATTTCCTGCCAAGTATCCCCCTTGTTCGGGCATCCATTCCATCACCCAGTAGGGGATGGACTCTGGATAGATATTGAACTTGTTGACGGCGGTTTCACCAAATTCCTCACCTCGGTAGCGATAGATGGTGTTAAGCCGTTTGAGGTCAAGCCAGTAGTACTGCCGGATGTGGTAGCTGAGGATTTTGAGGCGATCGCTCAGCAGTTGAATATAAATATCCCGTTGATAGCCGGGTAGCAGCAGTTCCTGGGCAGCCTGGAGAGCCGCGTAGAAAAGGGACTGAATTTCCAGCGGGTAACCATCTACGCCCATGCGGCGGTCAATCATACAGGCTCCGTCAGGCACCAGCAGGGTGGGATACATATCGAATCGTTCCGCCAGACAGAGTTGCAAAATCCACACTAGCCCCTGCTGGAAGTCGGGTTGATGGGCCAAGGCCAGATCGCCCGTAGCCCGCACGTAGGCCCGCAGCAGAATAATCCACCAGAGACAAGAATCGACAGGGGTAACCCGCCCAATGGCGTGTTCGCCGAAGTCTGCGGTCAAGTAATGTTCGCCTGAAGGGGTCGTGTTGACCTTAAAGCTGGCTGGCATGAGGCCACGACTGGCATTGAAGTTGTCCATTTGTTTGTCGCGGCCCTGCAGGGCAAGGGTCTCTACCAGGAAATTCCGAACGATGTTGGTTTTTCCCTGGATCAAAAAGACCAGGGCAGAGGGCACAAAATCACGGACAAAGCACTGGTCGTAGTTGAGTGCTTCCACCGTTGGGTCGCAGGCTGCAACAGTGCCAACAGGGCGATCGCCGTAGAACACAATCGCCCGCTCATGCAGTTCCCAAGCTTCTTGGATCAAGCTATTCGTCACTTTCATCGTTTACTTTACAGGTTCAGACTTCTTTAGGTGGTTAGGGGATGGTTTGAGTCAGACTTGGGCCGTTTGATGGGTGTGAGGAGTGTGCCATTGAGGACTTTTTGTGGGGGTTGCGCCCTGAAAAAATCTTTAGGATCTTAACGTTTGAGTGACGGCCAGTCACCACTCAAAACGGACAAACCCACCACAGGATGTAGAGAACCCTGAGGGGCAAAGACGTTCCACGAACGTCCAACGCTCTGACAACGGTACTGCCGCTACCTTGAGTTGACGCTATTAAGTTAACACCACTCAGTTGACACCGCTGAGTTGATGCAACTGTTTTGGCATTTCCAGATAACTCTAAACAGACAACAGAACTGCAGGCGGGATAGAAATTCCATCAAAGACGATGGCTTGGATGGAGGCTTGGCATTGCCAAAACTAGTCTGGCTAGCAAGCATTAAAGTTTCTGGCAAAAAGCAAATTTTAGCGCGATCGCCCCCAGCAGTTGAAGGCGATTGCCCACCCTATGTCCCAGGACTTGGCACGTTAGCCTAGCGTTGCTAGGGCAATGTGGCGGCGAAACCAGAGATCCAGCGACGGTGCGCACTGCCCATCGTCGCTGAAAGCCCCTGAGCATCGACGTTTTACCAATATCACTGCACGCCCTGGGTTTCACTGGTTTCAGTAAAAACCCTTACTAAGTCAGATTAATCGCTGAGATCTGACCAAGAATCAACTCTTGATGAAGGATTTTGCCAAGGGGATGCAGACCCTATAAAGATTTTGGCATTAATGTTCCGCTAGTGTAAGCCAGAATTTCGTTAAATCTTGCGTCATCTTGCCGACCGGGTGTAGAGTTGCCTGCCGTCCCTCCGGTTCGATGGGGGTTAGGGTGATGTCCAGATAGTCCTGGGGCAGGCTGGGGAGCCTTTCTGACCACTCAATCGCCACAATCCCAGGTGTGACTTCTAGGCTCTCCCAATACATCGCTAGGTTAAGGTCGTTGACCTCCTGGGGCGTCAATCGATAAAGGTCGAGGTGATACAGTGGAATCTCTCCCTCTAAGTATTCATTAATTAGAGTAAAAGTAGGACTCAGGATTGGGTCTGTGATGCCAAGGGCCTGTCCAATGCCTTGGACTAGGGTGGTCTTGCCGCTGCCCAAATCACCCTTCAGCAGCAGCACGCTACCGGCAGGGAGCGATCGCCCCAAGCGGTTTCCCAAATCAAGCGTAGCCTGGGCATTGGGCAGGTAAATCTGCATCAGTGTTTGTGTAGAACAGAGGAGCTACCAAAAAGCGTGACCTTTGCATCCACTGCAGAGGTCACGCCTTTTAATTATGGGACTTGCGTGCACCTAAAATTCCTACAATGCAGTCCAGCCATCGCTTCACTCATCCTACGGCGGATTGATGATGGCATGACAAATCCCTAATGTCGCCGCTGGCTATGAGGTTGAGTCAGTCGGCCAGTAATGCGCATGGGTTCAGCTAACAAGCCTGTCTATTGTCCCAGACTTGTGTCCCAGACTTGACCACAGACCCCGCCGCTACACAGCCATGCTTTAGTTGTCGTAGACGCGGCACTCTACTGCTTCGGGATTGTCGTCACAGTATTGCTGGAGAGAGTTCTTGTGATCATCGCTCTGGCGCTGGTGGGCCGCTTCCGCCTGCAATTCTTCGACTGCATCCCAGGCTGCTGCACACTCGGCAGATGTTGCACCGCTAGCCTCACAGACGGCACGTGCCTCTGTGCGCTCCTGTTCAATCTTGGCTTGAATATCGTTCATAGATTCTACGGCTTTGATGTGTGTTCGTGATGTTAATCGCTGCATCTAGGTTAGCTCAGACTTGAGGGGGTTGCAGCCACTCGGGCAAGAGCGCAGGCTTGCCTTGACGCTTGATTGGTCGTTTGATTGACCGAATCTCTGTGCAGCCAAACGAATCATGCCCAATGCTTTGACCCGCGTGTCAAAATTGACCCAGTCCTAAAAAATTTTAGGACTCCTGATCCGTTTTTCCCCTAAGATGGGCGATCGCACTATCACCTATGGTAACCTGCAACTCTAACTAAGCACCTGTCATGGTTGTTACGCAATCCTGAGGCGGTTCATAACCAAAACTCATTGGTGTTGCTAATAGTTTAGGTTCTATGGTTCTAGATTCTATAGTTCAGAAAACGGTGAACCGCGGGTTTGAGAGTTAAGATCTCCATATCGATGTCGCCTAAGGAATGACTAAACTCTATACCAAATCCATTGATCTTGAAGGGAGACAGTAGTATGACGGAGCCTCTGAACAACCGGATGAAATGGGTGAGTGCTCTCTCAACTCGTCCTTCGTTGGAGGCTGCTGTTCAGGAGGTGGTCGCGCAGGCCCAGAGTACGCTGAATGCCCCGGCAGATTTGGCCCTTGTATTTATTTCGGCGGCCTTTGCGAGCGAGTACTCCCGCCTTATGCCATTGCTCAAGGAAGCGCTGCCTGTCCCCACGTTGATCGGCTGTAATGGGGGTGGGGTGGTGGGCATGACGAGTCGTGGCATTCCCCAGGAGGTTGAAGCAGAAGCAGCTATTAGCCTCAGTCTGGCCTACTTGCCAGGGGTGAAGGTTCATGCTTTTCATATTTCTCCGGAAGCACTTCCGGATTTAGATGCCCCCCCCAATCGTTGGGTTGAGCTCGTTGGTGTTTCTCCCCAGGAGAACCCAAACTTCATCCTGTTGGCCGATCCGATGTCCTCCGGAATTAATGACTTGCTGCAAGGGTTGGACTTTGCCTATCCTGGCGCAGTCAAGGTGGGAGGACTAGCAAGCCTGACCTCGATGGAGAGCCACGGTTCCCTCTTTTGCAATTACAAAATCTACCGGGAGGGGGTCGTTGGGGTTGCCTTGACGGGAAATATGGTGCTGGAAACTATTGTGGCCCAGGGATGCCGCCCCATTGGTCATCCCTATCGGGTGGTTGAAGGCGAACGTAATGTGATGCTGAAGCTAGAGGAACAACCTGACTCGGAGGGGACGGGCACTGGAGAAAAAACTCCGCTGGAAGCATTGCAGGAACTTTTCCAGACGTTGAGTGAGGAAGATCGAGAGTTAGCACAGAATTCTTTATTTGTTGGAATTGCCCAGACTGAATTTAAACAGCGATTAGAGCCAGGCGATTTTCTCATCCGCAATCTGTTAGGGGTTGACCCGCGTGTGGGGGCGATCGCAATTGGCGATCGGGTGCGCCCAGGGCAGCGCATCCAGTTTCACCTACGCGATGCCCATGCTTCGGCGGAAGACCTGAAGACCCTGCTAGAGCGCTACCAACAGCAGCATGTTGACGCTGGCGCTGCCGTGGGAGCACTGATGTTTTCCTGTGTGGGCCGAGGTGAAGGGTTGTATGGTGAGCCTAATTTTGATTCGCACCTGTTCCAGCAGTACCTTAAGAATATTCCCCTGAGTGGTTTTTTTTGTGGTGGAGAAATTGGTCCCGTGGGAGGATCCACGTTCCTCCATGGCTACACTTCAGTCTTTGGGATTTGTCGAGAACCAGGGTGAACCTAGCGTCTTTGTCGCTATGCCCTCATGCTGTCAAACAGATTTTGCGGGCAATCCCGCTGCGCGGAGTTGCCCGCAAAATGCGTTGTTCTAACCTAACGTGAATTCGGGATAGGCTGAAACCCTCAATGTTCCGTGCGCGGCACGCACGGAACATTGAGGGTTTTGGGGCACCGC
>DVEB01000154.1 GCA_015295905.1 Synechococcales cyanobacterium M55_K2018_004 | reverse complement strand
CGCGCACAGAACATCAAAGGTTTTAGCGTATCCCGAAGTCATGTTATTTATGCAAGAGGGTGAGGCAAAAGTCGCTATTGCTCTCTAGAGTGCAATGGACGTGCAATGTGAGCGGATGCTGACAAAGTGCCCCTGGGCGATCGGCTGCTTTTCCAGCAAAAGCCTATGGTTTCATGGCAACTTTAATTACTTTGCGATCGCGCATATCGCAAAATGCTTGTTCTAGCTGCTTCAATGGTCGCTCGTCGCTGATCAGGTGTTCAAAGGGAAGTGCCCGACTGGCTAGCAACGCCAACGCCTGCCGCACGTATAGAGGCGTATTGTGAAATACACCTTTCAGCGTCAGTTCGCTGTAGTGCAACTGCTCGGTATTGACGGTAATAGTCGTTTCTCGTGGGCAGCCGCCGAACAGGTTGACCGTGGCCCCCGGACGGGCACAGGCGATCGCCATCTCCCACACCGAGGGCACTCCTGTTGCTTCGACCACCACATCTGCCCCCCAACCCTCCGTCAGGGACTTCACCAGACCAGGGACATCCTCAATCTGGCGGTAATTAAATGTCTTGCTAGCTCCCAGGGCTTCGCCAATGTGCAGTCGGGAAGGATTACCGCCCAGCAGAAAAATTTCGACAGTGGGATCCCACACCTTTAGGACACCCACAAACATCAGTCCGATTGCTCCATCGCCCAGAATGACGACGCGATCGCCCGGTTGCACATTACTCCGCGCTGCGCCATGCATGACACAGGCCAGAGGTTCTGTCAAGGCGGCCAGGGCATCGGGCAGGTCGTCAGGGATGGGCAGGAGGTTGTGCTGCACTATCGGTGCCGGAATTTTGAGATATTCCGCAAAGGTGCCATTGTTAAACCTGAGGTTGGTGCAGAGGGAAAATTCGTGTTTTTTGCAGAAAAAACACTCGCCACAGGGAGCCGAATTGTTAGCAACGACGCGATCGCCCACCTGCCACCCCGTCACCCCTTCTCCCAGAGCCGCGATCTGCCCTGCGGCCTCATGCCCAAACAAGGTGGGGAGTTGCAGCATTTTGGCGTGCCCCCCCCGTCGCCACACTTTGAGGTCAGTCCCGCAGGTTGTCGCCACCCCCACTCGCATCACGACCTCACCAGGGCCAGGAGTGGGGGGGGCCACTTCCTCCAGCCGCAAATCTTCCCGTCCATACAATAACGCTGCCAGCACAACTCGCGTCCTCCCTAACATTGCTTACTCATGGCTGACCCATGCTTGCAGGTAACGACTCAGCCGACCCACCCCGCAGGAGGCAAGCTACCCCCCCTCCCAAATTTGAGAGAGAGACTTGGAAGCTGGCTCCCCTGCTGCCAAGTTTGGCAGCAGGGATTGGGGCATGGAGGCGGCTCGGCACTCAGAGAAGCGCCTGAGTCGTTACGAAACAGCGATTTCTAATCTACTGATTATGATTCATTAGGACCGTTCCCATCCTCCCGCAGCATATCTGCCGTACTTTTGATAAAGCCCGCGGTCGGCACGGCAAGTAGCAGACCGAGCAAGCCAGCAATGCGGATGCCTAATAACAGGGCAACCAAAATCCAGACGGGGTTTAAGCCAGTAAACCGCCCCAGCAGCCGGGGAGCGATGAAGTTTTCAATGCCCTGTTCCACCACAATGCCCACAGCCAGGACTTTCACGCCTAGCCAAAGATTGTAGAAAGCAGTGATCAAACTAATGGCACAAATACTCAGGGGCGCTCCAAAAGGGATCAGCGTCATTACCCCCACCCCCAGGCCAAACAGCAAGCCAAACGGAACTTCGAGGATGAGAAACACCAAGATCATGGACGAACCGATTAGCAGTGCCAATACCGCCTGCCCACTGAAGTAGTTGTGGAAGTTTTGTCGCAGGGATTGCTGCACCGTCTTTCCCAGCCCTGCTGGCAGCCATTGAAATAGCCCATGCCAGAGGCGATCGCCATGCAACAGCAGATAAAACGTCAGCACCATCGTCAGGATAAAATCCAGCGCACTGCCGGCCACGCCAATCCCAAACCCCACAATCTGCCCACTCACGCTTTGGATCTGCGTTGCCAGACTGGTCTGAAGGGCAGTGACCAGTTCCAACAGGTTGACCGGCAACCGTCGCCGTTGGGCCCACTCTTGAATGGCTAGGAGTTGTTGGTTACCTGAGTCTAAAAAGCTGGGGAGGCGTGTCACCAATTCGTTGACCTGATCCACCAGCGCTGGAATCAGGGTGACTCCCAGCACGAAGAAGAGGGAAACCGCCGCCAGCAGCACGACAAAAATGGCGCGATCGCGCGATAAACCCCATCGTTGCAGGCCCGTTACGGCATAATTCAGCAGGAAGGCCAGCAGATTTGCGCCAACGAAAATCGTGACAAACTGCCGAAAGTAGTCGAGCAGTTGCACCAAAATCCAACCGTTGAGCGCCAATAGCGGCAGCACTAACCCCAGGAGCAACCAACGGGGCGCGTTGTTCAGCCATTTCATGTCCTATCCTGTCAGGGGGCTAAGGGGTATTGAAGCACAGATGCTCAGGCCTTGCCGCGTTGCAACTCGTCACAAAAATACGTCAATCTATAAGAATCTACAAGAACTGATCCCAGTTTGAACGACTTCCTTCAACCGATTCCAGGAGCGCACCTCTCCCAAACCGTCCTATGCTGCACCAAATTAGCCACCAGATTCCAGCCATCATCCAGCAACAGCGAGCTTTTTTTGCGACTGGGCAAACGCACAGTCTGGAATTTCGCCTCGCTCAACTCCAGCGGTTACGTCAGGCTGTCCTCACTGCCAAAGCTGAGATTGTAGAGGCAGTCCAAGCTGACCTAGGGCGCTCGGAGTTTGAAGCCTACACGTTTGAAATGGGTGTGCTTCAGGAAATCAACTATGCGCTCAAGCACCTGAAGCACTGGATGCGGCCCAAGCGCGTTGCTGTGCCGCTAGAACAACGCCCCGGAACCGCCTGGGTGCAACCCGAACCACTGGGGGTGGTGCTGATCATTGGCCCTTGGAACTATCCCTTTCAGTTGGTGTTGTCTCCGCTGGTGGGGGCGATCGCCGCTGGAAATTGCGCTATCCTCAAACCCTCGGAACTAGCGCCCCACACCTCTGCAATCGTGGCCAAACTCATCGGCAAAACCTTTGACCCCGACTACATCACCGTCCTAGAGGGAGGAGTGGAGACCAGTCAAGCATTGCTAGAGGAGCGGTTTGACCATATTTTCTTCACGGGCGGGACGGCCATCGGCAAAGTGGTGATGGCGGCGGCGGCCAAACACCTCACGCCTGTGACGCTGGAATTGGGGGGCAAAAGCCCCTGCATTGTTGATACTGACATCGATTTGGCCGTTGCAGCCCGACGTATCGCCTGGGGGAAGTTGATCAATGCTGGGCAGACGTGCATCGCGCCAGACTACCTGCTGGTCAACCGCAACATTGCCCCGGCCCTACTGGATGCCCTGAAACAAGCCATCCAGCAGTTTTATGGAGAAGACCCTGCCACCAGTCCAGACTATGGCAAAATTATCAATCCGCGCCACTATGCTCGTTTAGAGCAATTCCTGGCCGACGGCACCATTTTCCTAGGGGGGCAAACAAACCCCGACCAGCGGTATATTGCGCCCACGGTGCTGGTCAACGTTTCACCCCATGCGGCGGTGATGCAGGAGGAAATTTTCGGCCCCATCCTGCCGGTGCTGGAATACGACGATGTGAGCGAGGCGATCGCCTACATCAACGCTAACCCCAAACCACTAGCACTCTATCTCTTTTCGCGCGATCGCGTGCTCCAGGAACGCATCTTGCGGGAAACCTCCTCTGGGGGCGTGTGTCTCAACGACACGGTGATGCAGGTAGCCCTCAGTTCCCTGCCCTTCGGCGGCGTGGGAGCCAGCGGCATGGGTCGTTACCACGGTAAAGCCAGTTTCGACACCTTCTCTCACCCCAAAAGTGTGCTGCGCAAACCCTTCTGGCCCGACCTGAAGTGGCGCTACGCCCCCTACGAGGGCAAGCTGGAGTTCATCAAAAAGATGCTCGGCGGTTAGGGCTTGGTGGCTCACCGTAGGAGTTACGGGTCCAATGGTGCCTAGCGCCATAATTTCATTGATCGCGCCCCGAAACACGCTCCTAGAGTACGTTTCGCGGCGCTTATGGTTTCCAGCGCCAAAAATCATGGGATAAATTAGCAATATCACGTTGGCAATTAGAGGCGATCTGTAAACAATCAGCGAACCGAGGCCTCAATCTAATTCAGGTGAAGCGTTATTATCTAGTCCCTGCCAAGCCGCAACCAATCCCTTTACAATGCAAACCAAATCTATTCTATGCATCGCTGGTGGAGTAATCATCGCTGCTGGGATGATCCCTGTCACCATGTCCGTCATCATAGGACGGTCTAATCAAGCGTTTCTGACCCGAGCAGAAACTACCCGTGGCAAAGTTACCGAGTTGTTATCTCAGACGACTCAAGGAACGCCCAATCGAAACCAAGCAGCTAGTTCTATCACTGTGCTACACCCTGTCGTCACCTATCGCGATCGCCAGGGAAATGAGAAAACATACACTTCCCCCTTTGGTAAATCTCCGCCAGATTATCAAGTGGGCGAGTTGGTAGAAGTTCTCTTTGATCCCAATAATCCAGAGGATGTGCGATTACAAAAAGACATTGGACAAGTTGAGGCCGATCTGTTGCAGATTGGACTCACCTTTGCCTCCCTGGGGGTGATTATCATTGCGGTGGCTTTGCTCTTCATCAGGCAGAGCCATAAGGCTCCATCCCACTGATTCCCTACAGCCGTTTTCCCGCGATCGCTGCCGTTTGACACGGGTGCATGTCGCGTTTGCCCTCACTCTAAATAACATGAATTCGGGATAAGCTGAACCCCCTGCTGTTCCGTGCGCGACGCGCACG
>DVEB01000106.1 GCA_015295905.1 Synechococcales cyanobacterium M55_K2018_004 | reverse complement strand
TGGGTCACCGCGCCCGGCGCGGTGACCCAAAACCCGCTTAACCAGAACTGACGTTAATGAAAGTTATGGCGCGACGCACGCATGATGTCAAAAGCGTTTTGTGGGAACCCCCGCTACGCGGGGTTCCCACAAAACGCTTTATCCTAGCCTAGGTGTGTAGCGCGATATTCACTGTTTTGTGTGTGGGCGTTTGTGTGTGGGCGGCACTGCCGCCCACACACAAAACAGTGGATCAGGTTATGGTGGTAAGGCTTCTTACCCTTATCTCTGTTAGTGTCGTAAAACCTTGGTCGTAGCGTTTTGGGCCTGTCACCCATGAAGTGCTTTGTGTATTTTCCATGAAGTCTACGTAAAAACACTTGTGAGCCTGGTCAAAAATGATATCAATAGAAGACACCAACGGTCGATGGTTCTCCGGAGCTTCCTGAGATCCGTTCAGGTAGGACTCGTCCCGCTCGCTCCCCCTGTTCGGGGTTGTAAGCCTCGAATGCGAGCGGACATTTCTTCGGTTCAGCCGTTTTGATTGGCATGGTGCGGTGTTTCGCTAGTCGCTCCCTCTGATGAAGACAACACGCGCGTCAAATCCCTGTTCTCGCAGCCAACGATTGAATTGTTCTGCGGAGGCGCGATCGCTAAAGGCCGCTGCCTGAATGTAAGGTCCCCGTCTTGACTGGGTTAAAAACGCATGGGCCGCAAACGGCCTGACTCGTTCCAGCATGGCTGGGTCTGCACCGGGAAGCACAACAACATAGCGGCGGTTCCTCGGTTGGCCAAGCACAATTGCGGGTTGTCTTTCTTCTTGCACGAGTGGGGCTTGAGCCAAGCGATGCCAATGATCCGACTGAGTATGCAAGGGAGGGTCTAGCCAGCGAATGTTGATCTGCTGTACTTGCTGTAGTTCCCCCGGAAGTATGGCATCAATCATTGTGAGACTTGGTTACTCCTTTGATTCCAGAACTGTAGTGACACAACCGAAACTGCAACGCTGGGATTGCGAGGCCGGTTTCTCAAACGTTACCAATAAGGGGGGTGTGAATGTGTCAAGATGAATCGAGGCAGAGAGGTGTCATTAATTGTCAGAATTGTCAGTTTATCCCGGTAGGAAGCCCGAATAGTAGACCCGATAGTACACGCTGCCCTCCTGTCTCCTGTTAGTTCCTGCGATCGCTCAATAGCACCGTAGGGAAACTACATCAGAAGCGTCAACGTTCGTATTGAGGCCGGTTGCAGAGCATCGTAGGGGTGGGTTTGGTGAAACGTTTATTCACTCAATATTTTTAGCCAAGGGAGAAAATATAGCAGGTCATTGCTCAGCTTACGATTTGAAGCAGTGGTTTTCGGGAAGCTGGACTAAACCACAAAGCATGACTTCCACGTTTTTCTAAAAGCATGACTTCCAAGTTTTTTTACAAGCATGACCGTAGCGTGAATTTTCCATTAAGCAGGTTGATCTCAGACTAAGTCCTTACATCCTCACGACAGATCCTCACGACAGATCCTCACGACAGAACCGATGGAAGGGGGGATGGGGGACTTCCTCCCCTGCAAGTCGGACGGGTTGAACGCTATTTTTAAGTGGACTTTGACGTTGGCACGTGCCCAGGATATACGGTTTGAAACGGAGATATGTTTGGTTTTGGGTGGGGATTAGTCTGCCTCTAATCGCTCTGCTGATGTCCTTTTGGTCAGCGAGTTTTGCCTCATCGATCGTGCAAGTCCGGACGCAGCGATGGCTAGAGGTGCGCCAAGTGATTGGTCAGGTGCTCTTTCAGCAGGGGCAACGATCACAACCTGCTCGTTCGGGGATGCGCTTGCAGAGCGTAGGAGATGGCATTGTCACGGGTAGTCGCTCCCAGTCTGTCCTTGCGGCTGACGATGGAATTGGATTTATCGATGTAGCAGAGGATACCTTGGTGCGGGTGCAACAGTTGCAGCGATTGCCCGATGGCGGTCACGTTACCCGGTTGTTTGTAGAGCGGGGGCAGGTGAGCCTACGAATTCGCCGCTTTACCCATCGCTCGTCCGAGCTGGAGATCCAAACGCCTGCGGGGTGGAGTGGGGTGCGGGGGACTGAGTTTGGCCTCACCGTCCAGCCCGATGGTAAGACTGGCGTTGCCACTCGGTCGGGGGCAGTTGTGGCCCGGGCCCAAGGGCGCAGTGTCAGTCTGCGGGGAGGGTTTCAAAGTCTAATCATCCCTGGTGAACCGCCTACCCCACCCCGACCTTTAACCACCGACGCCCGCTTACAGCTCAACTACTTGGCGGCAGTTGACCGACAAACCGCCCGCATTGAAGGACAGATCGACCCCGTGAACCTGCTGCTGATTGCTGATGTCCCTCAAGTGGTCGATCGAGATGGCCGATTCCAGGTGACCGTTGCCATGCTACCTAATCGACGCATCTCTGCTGTTGTGATTACGCCTCTCGGCAATCGACAGTCCTATGAGTTGGCAGTTCCCGCACTTTAGAAATCAGGCGCTTGGAGCCGTGAGTCGGCTTCTACCGGGAACCCTGGCGGCTCTGTTGACCGGGGCACTGTTCAAGCTGGGTGCTTGGACTCTGCTGGAGCAAGTGGCCTACACCAGGATGGTGCAACTGCGCGGCAAGCTGCCCTGGGATGAACGGGTTGTTGTGATCGCCATCGACGATGCTACGGTGCAACACTATGGCCAGTTTCCACTCAATCGTCAGGTGCTCACCCAACTGCTGCACCAACTCACCCCAGCAGAGCCTGCACTCATTGGCATCAATCTAGTGTTGACCGACCCAACCCCTCAGGATGTGGCTCTAGGAGCGGCGATCGCCCAGCAAGGCCGGGTGGTTCTGGCGCAGTCTTGGAGCCAAAGTGGCGATCCCCTCCTGCCAACTCCGCCGTTAGAACAGGGAGCCTTAGCCCTGGGACAGGTGCTCAATCAACCAGATACTGATGGCATCACTCGGAGTATTCGTCCCCTGGTGGGAAACGCCCTCACCTTCAGTTTTGCTGTCTATGAAGCCTACGCTCTGCTGCACGATGCCCCTCCCCTACCCGACCTCCAGCAGCCCTTCTGGGTGAACTGGGCGTGTCCGGCGGCTGAGATCCCTCACTACTCACTGGTGCAGGTGGTGCGCGGCCAAGTCCCGGTGACTCACTTTCACAACAAGATTGTATTGATTGGCAACCAGCTCTCTGGGTTTGATGCCATTATTTCTCCCTACGACCAGACAGCACCCACTACAGGGGTTTACCTCCATGCCACGGTGCTCAATAACCTGCTACAGCAGCATGGTTTGCGCCGTTGGGGGTGGTCGGGCGCAGGGGTGCTGCTGCTGCTGTTGGTCGCTGGGCCACTGGTGGGGCTAGGTCTTTCCCGCAGGCGCGATCGCACCCGTTGGGTTGTGCTGGCTAGTCTGGCAGGGGGATGGGGGGTCGCAGCGCTGTTTCTGTTTCGGGCTAACCTGTGGGTGCCTGTGGCGTTGCCATTGACAACACTTGGCCTCACGGCCATCACCACAGCCATCACAGACCGACTGCGGCTGACCGCGTCCTTGCAACAGGAAATTGAACGGCTTTGGCAGGGTTACCATCAGGACTTACTCGCTTGGTCAGAACTGGAACCGGTCCCGGCTCGCTCGCTGGGGAGCGCTTCCCGACTGGTCCGTCCCCCCACGCTGACCACTCCCCTAGCTGCCACGGATCCCTCTCTGGCCCAACTGACAGTCCTGGCAGAACGCTTTGCTCAGTCCCATGCGGCCTATGCGGCGATCGCCCGTCACCTGGCGATTGGCTTGCTGGCAACCGACCAAACTGGGATTGTGTGGTTTTGCAACCCTGCTGCGACTGCTCAGGTGGGTGTGACCGTGGGCGATCGCCTAGAGGAACGGCTAGTACCCGCTTGGGTGGAGCGTGAGACATGGCAGGCAATCCAAACGCACCTACAGCACGAAACTAGCATCACCCACCAAGTCAAACAGGGCGATCGCTGGTTAGAACTGCATTTTGAAGCGCTCACTGCCAGCACAGACTCTATGGCTCCCCCATGGCCCACCAGCCTGCTAGTTGTTTTGGAAGACATCTCAAAGCGTAAGCAAATTGAGCAGAATCTAGAAGAGACGATCGCTCACGAGCGGGAACTCAATCAACTCAAGACTCGATTTGTCTCAATGATTTCCCACGAGTTGCGGACTCCCCTCTCGATCATCCAATCCACGGCTGACCTGCTAGAGAATTACCACTGGTCTGCTAGCGAACGAGCCGAATGGTTCCAGCAAATTCGGAATGCCATTCAGCACATGACTCAGTTGATTGAAGATGTCTTGTTATTGGGTAAAGCAGAAGCAATTGTGCTGCACCACCAAGTGCAAGCACTGCAATTGACCAAGTTCTTAACAGACCTGATTGAAAACTGGCAACAGACCATTGGACAGGAACGTCACATTCACTTAATCTGCGAAGGTCAGCCACAAATCGTCTACGTTGACCCAAAACTGCTGCGCCACTGTTGTCATAACTTACTCTCGAATGCGATTAAATACTCGGCGCCCGGCAGTGAGATCCAGGTTGTGCTTAGATTTCAGGCGGATCAGGTGGTGTTGAGTGTGAAAGACCAGGGTATCGGCATTCCTCCTGAGGATCTGGAACGACTGTTTGACGCCTTCTTTCGGGCCAAAAATGCCGAGTGCATCCAGGGGACTGGCCTGGGCTTAACCATTGTCAAGAAGTGTGTGGAGCTACTCCACGGAGAAATTTCTGTGGTGAGTGAGCTGAATGTGGGGACAACCTTTAGCCTCACCTTGCCAATTTGCCCCCCCCAATTTTGAGCCGTCTGCATAGCCCTCAATCTTGCAGGGGTAGCGCTACGTGCATCGGTTAGGACAAGGCATCTTGTGGGAAACTCCGCTGCATAACGTCAGTTTTGGTTAAGAGGGGTTTTGGGTCACCGCGCACAGCG
>DVEB01000084.1 GCA_015295905.1 Synechococcales cyanobacterium M55_K2018_004 | reverse complement strand
TCTTCGCAATGCGAGGCAGTGGGCTAGGGCGGCAAAGTTGCTCGATGAGCGGGGGCTTCACACCTGAAGGTGAAATGGTTAAGTAGATAACCTAGATTCTCTAGGATTTCTTGAAAAGTGGAACAGATTTAGCCTTTTGGGGCAAACTGATAAGATAATCTTGATATTTGCCTAAGGTGAGTATTGTGATGCAAGAAAATGGCAAACACCAGTTCCAAGGTAATCAAATATCGAGGATTCCATGTTCCCCTGGACTCTATGCGTGGTATTACAAACCGCTTGTAATTGATTCAGCGAATATTGTTAAAACACTCTCCTCATTTCTAGAAAATACAACGGCAATCTCAACAGAAGTTGAAATGAGGTACGGATTAAAATTAGTATCTAAATCTTTACTCAAAGCCGAATTTGGTTCTCAGAAACAATCTGCATCAGATATTATTAATCAGGTAGTTGGTCAAGCTGATAATTTTTTTGAGAATTTTTTTAAGTCAAATGCAGTACATAGCTTTAGTAGACCAATTTATATAGGAATTGCCAAGAATTTGAAAACTCGTGTTTACGAGCAGCACTATCTCAAACTGATTGAAATGTACAATGATGATTCACCTGTCAATCGTTATCTAAGCCTTCATTCGAATGTCAACGTTCAGGAAGTGATGGATAGGTTGAATTTGCCACATTCTTTTGCTCTAGAAGCTAGAGTTAGAGGAATCGCGCCGAGAGATCTGGCGGTTAACATATTTATCTCTAATCTTTTGCCAAATGATATCGGTGGCGATAGTGAGGATCCTCAACAAGAGACACCAGCTAGAAGAGCTTTAGAAAGACTTTTACAACTTGTTGCAGATCCAATTTGTGGGAGGCAGTAGGATGAGTTTCAGTTTTGGTTCACAAAAAAACGATCCAATCTTTGGGACCTACGGTGAATTCACGGTAGGTTCTGTTGGTAATCGTGTGCAGGCTCAATTTATTTTGACAAAAATGAAGCCTGGAGTTGAAGGAAGTTGGGAAAATCTCTTAGCTTCTCAGATGGTTCCTTGGCGCGAAGTATTTAAGATAGAAGAACTAACATTTGATGAACTTCTTCAAAGAGACTTAGACGATTCCCGAGTTGCTCATGAACTTATTCCCTATTTATTAGGAGAGAGAGAAGCCTCAGCAAGATTTTTCCCGCCGATATTAGCTGTTCTTGTACCCAAAAATCCTCAGCAGGCAGGCATTCAACCCTACTATCCAGTGCCAACTCAATCGAGTGATGTTGTCACAAGCTTTGGAGAGCTATTTGATTTCGAGAAGGTAAAATTCAACGAACAAGTTACTCCTCTTGGATCTATAAAATACAACAGGCAAAAAACGAGTTTTGTGATTGTTGATGGCCAGCATCGTGCAATGGCTGTTTTAGCACTGCATCGGCAGATTAATTCTAGCTGGGGTGCTGATAGATATGCTTCTTTTTACAATCATCTTAGTCTTAGTCCAGAGCAGATCAAAAATATTGAATTACCTGTTTGTATTCTCTTCTTTCCTGAATTACACGAAGGTAATATTGCTTACGTGCAGAAGGGAGTAGATCTTAAGAAGGTGTGCAGAGAAATTTTCTTGGTTGTTAATAAAACTGCTAAAAAGGTTAGTCAGTCTCGTGAACTGCTTCTTGATGATGAAGATTTCGCAGCTCGAATGATGCGAACAACTTTATCTAAATTAAAAGGTCGAGGAGAGGATGAATCGTCAGTTGCTCGTATCTACTCATTTGCTTTTGGTGATTCTGACAGTGATCTAGGCAAACAAGTTGTAGCTGGACAGCTTGAGTATACTTCCGCAGTTGTTCTTCACAAGATGCATGCGGCGGCTGCATTTGGTGTGCCTGATGCCTTTAACTTTGATCAGCCTGCCGAAATCACTGATGGCAGACGGACTAAAAACTCAGAACGCCCCACCCAAATTTTAATCGGAACCCCTCTGGAAAGATGGAACAGCTTATCTCGATTTTCGGGGAAATATCATCCGCCAGATGATGTTGCTCTCGCGGTTCAACTTTTGTCTGAAATATCAAATCTGCCACTGCTGAAACTATTTGATAGATTCCGCCCTTTTGCTATTCATAATTCAGTGATGAGAGAACTGCGTACACGATTGTCCGACCCAGATGCAAGGGCTGATTTAGTGCAAAGCAAGTGCTACAGCTTGTTGTTTGAAGGAAGTGGGGTTAGGTATGTTTTTGAGGAGCATCGAAAAACTTTAAAAGATAGACATGATGAGTTACTAGAGGAGGGTAAAAGTCCTGGCGATTATATTGTCAATCAGCTGAAAGATGCTAATGCGGTTATTACTGCCCTTGATAAGTATGAAGAACTTATTAAAGCTCAAAGGGCGTGCAAGTTCTTTAGTATTGATTACGATAAATTTTTCTCGATAGAGGGAAATGAGGAACAGAGAAGAGAGCTACTCGTAAGAGCTAAACCTATTTTTGATACTATCTCCACTCAAGCATTTCAACTTGGCTATCTCATGGCAGTCCATTCAGTTGTCGAGGCAATCTTATCCCCGGGAACACGCTATGAGGAACGCCTCCAACTTATTGACTTTGTGTCAGAGCTATTTATCAATGCTTTGAATACATACTTTTCTTCCAATGAAGATATTGAACATCGGACTCTTACTGGATTTATAAAGGAACCAAGAGTTGGGTTTTTTGACCAAAATCAACTAGGTTTAAGAAGGTTACTTTCCTTAAGTGTGAGGGAGTTGAATGAGAGACAGTGGACCTTCTTCCGTTATGCAATTTTAGAGTTGGTTCATTGCAAATATGCTTATCAATCAGTGGTAAATACTCTAGAAAATTCTGTTTCGTCACTCGCTGATAAGTACAGAGGCTATCTTCCAGAGCTAATTGATAAGGTTCTGAATCTCCGAGAACAGTATGTAGCTGCTGCTATACGATCTGCACTTAATAGTTCAAGTTTTGAACTAGAGCTTAAAACATTGAGGGCAAGATTGCAGGGAGAGGGTAAATTAGAGGCAGAAATTGAAGACATTGTAAAGGAGAAAACCTCAGCAAAAGAAGGTGAAATTCGTGCAGAGTGTAAGAAAAACTTATCTGCAAGCTTAGGTGAGGTTGCCGACGCAGATACAATTGTCAATCGTCTTGTTACTACCTCACAAGTGGCACAAAGTGATACGGTTTCAGATGGGGAATGAGTTTCAACCATCCTTGTCAAATTTGCATATCAAATTTGCATACGTTCTTAATATAAAATTGCCCTTGCGTCTTCTTTTCTGTTATTATCGCGTATTGCTCATTTTAACTGAGTTATGCAAGCGCGATATAGAAGGAAGGCGATCGACGTTGCAAATGGATTGCCGCTGATGGAGCCGAGTGAATATTGTCGTCGTTGGGTTACCCGCCTTCAGCCGGGAGAACGTGGTTACAGGGCTGAGTGCATCCGTGCTTTAGAGAAGGCAACGTTTGGCGTTTATAAGTTTGACACTATCGATCGCAACTGGGGAGCGGATTTTGAGCGGCGACCAGATGCAGCGTTGGAACTCCTTCGAGTTGCAAATATGCTCAATGAAATCGACATTGGACTCGACTCCCTCAACACCTCCATTGTGGAAATCCTAGATAAGATCCGGCAGGTTGCACCCCACCGTAAGGATGAAGAATAGCTCATTTTCAATGAGTAAGTTGATTGAATAGACTCTGCTCACTCCTCTATAGTGCGGATGTGCCCTTCAAGTCCACTCCGCGTATGGCTGAAGAATTTCTATCTGACTCTACTGCTCTCGTTCCTATAACCGGAGGGCAACGAGAGCCTATTTGCCATGTTCTGTACGGTTCCCAAAGAGCGATCGCTCGTACTATCGACATTCTTCATGTCAAAGGCTACGCAGAGCGATTTGAATGGAGTAAGCTGCTGCCTACTGAAGTCCCCGGAGAATACATGGCGATTCTGAGACGCTCTATGCGAATAGAGTAATAACGAATGCCTTTGAAAAATTCGAGCGACGCAAGTTTGTGCGGCGACTCAAGGAACTGACGTTGCTCAAGTTTGAGCCTGCGTTGTGGAAACGCCTGACATTAGAAGACAAAGAAGCGCTGAGGGCGATCGCCCAGACTGCCCTGATGGAATACTATCAACGTTTAGAAGTTGGCTAACAGCATAGTTCTCGTGCAAAATTCCCAAAGATCTTCCTCAAGCTCAAGCCCTGCCGATGCCTGCTAAAGATTTCTACCATGACACGGTAAAAACTGCCCTGATTAAAGACGGTTGGGCTATTACCGACGATCCGTTGCTGCTCAGAATCGGACTGCGCTCTGTATTTGTAGATTTAGGTGCCGAGAGACTCATTGCTGCCGAGCGGGGAACTGAAAAAATCGCCGTCGAAATCAAAAGTTTTCTGAGTCCTTCTCCTATCAACGATCTTGAAATTGCCTGGGGACAGTTCTTTATGTACTCCAGAGTGTTGCAGCGGCGAGAGCCGGATCGTGCTTATACTTAGCAGTTAGCCGCACTGTCTTTGAAATGATCTTCAGTGAAGAAGCCGGTCAACTTCTGCTGGAAGAGCCTGAATTCCATCTAATTATTTTTGATTCCCAAACTGAGGAGATTCTCCAATGGAAACATTAAATTCAGTCAATGAGCAAACACTTGATCAATGGCGCGAGACGCTGGAGAACATTCTTCATTATTATGCTCAGCTTCCCTATCGCTATGGTGACGTATCGAGCTATGTCATTGTTAGCCAAGATCGAAATCATTTTATTTTGATGCATGAAGGATGGGAAGATCAGCGCCGGGTTCATGGCTGCGTCGTTCATGCTGAAATCCGCAATCGCAAAATCTAGATTCATTACGATGGGATTGAGGATGGCATTACCTCAGAATTAGTTGCATCTGGCGTGCCTAAGGACCACATCGTTTTAGCGTTTCATCCTCCATCGGTGAGGCAGCAAACCGGCTATGCTGTGGCTTGATTGGGGCTGAAACTGCCTTGATAGAATACCTTGATAGAATACTATCAACGCCTGGAAACCGATTAAACCACTACTTGCTGCCCATACCGAAGGTTGCCCGCTGCCACAATCGCCGCTGCCCAGCCTCCTTACCCCCTCGTCAGTCTGCATCCATGGCGACCACCTTAGCCTCAGAACAACCCAGCGATCCTGCCCTGCAAGTGTGGCTCGTAGAGGCCGTCGATCGCCTGCGGCAGCACCTCAACCCAGAGCGCATCATTCTGTTTGGCTCTCGAGCCAGAGGCACCGCAACCCGTCGTTCCGACATTGACCTGTTTCTAGTGTGGGATTGCGATCTACCCCCCTTAACCCGGATTGGGCAAGTCTTGCAGCTATTGGCCGATGCTCCTTACCCCGTTGAGGCGATCGTTTACACCTCTAAAGAACTGGCGCGCTGCCAAGATCGGCCCTTCATTCGTCAACTTTTGGCTGAGGGCATCATCCTCTACGACCGTGGACTGAAACGAGAAGCAGGAATCCAGGAACCCCATGAGTGATGAGAAACTCCAGCGGGAAGCTGAGCGCTGGTATCGCCAAGGTCAGGATGATTGGGAAGCAGCCCAGGCCCTAGTCGCGGCTAGCAAATTTGCTCAGGCCTGCTTCTATGCCCAACAAGCAGCTGAAAAGGGGCTGAAGGCAGTATGGATTCGGCTCGATAGTGACCCCTGGGGGCACTCCTGCACTCGCCTGATTCGAGATTTGCCCGTGCCTGCTCAGGAACACTTTAGCGCTTCCACTGAGCTAGCCCTTGCACTGGATAAGCTCTATATTCCAACGCGCTACCCCGATGCCCTCGCTGAACTCACTCCAGCAGAAGCTTTTACTCAAGCGGAGGCGCAGGCTGCCCTCAGAGCAGCGCAGCAAATCTTAGGCCGAGTTGCGCAGTGGCTGCAACGGTGATTGACCTCGACGACTTCGCCATAACAGTCGATCTTGGTCATGCCCGTCGTGCAGACTAGGCGAAGCCGATCGGCTTACCGAACCGGTTCAATCTACGGTTCAGCATCAAGAAACGGGTTAAAAACTGGCACTTCTGCTGCTTCAAAATTCCTGACATTTCTGGTTACCACATAAAGATGATGAATTGAGGCGATGGCTGCAATCAACAAGTCTGGTTGACTAAACGTATAGCCTCGTTTACGCCCCTTTTCCACCATCCGTCGCCATACCAAAACCACATCCTCACTGATGTCTAAGTCGCCATTTATAAACCTGACACGAAATCCGTCTATAAAGTAGCGGTTTGTTGTGGTGTGAACAAACCGACTCAATAACCGACGGAGTCGGTATGACTAGGGCTAGTCAGGCTGTATCAAACGCGTCAGGAAAATGCAATGACTCAGGAACTGGCTGTGCGATCGCTGTTCGCTGTAGTGCGATCGCGGCACTGGTCTACTGAAGGCTAAAACTGCCCTGATAGAATACGATCAACGCCACGACCAACGCCTGAAAGCCCATTAAACTTGAGGGTTGCCCGCCACTATGATCACCGCTGCTCAGCCGCCCCACCTCACCCCCGACGACTACCTCCAGCTTGAGGCCCGCAGCCCCGTTAAACACGAGTACATCAACGGGGAAATCGTGGCGATGGCTGGAGCCAGTGACGCCCATGTGACAATTGCTGGCAACATTTTTTCCCTGCTCCGCTCCCACCTGCGGGGAACTGGATGCCGGGTCTACATCTCAGATATGAAAGTCCGCCTCGATGCCTGCAATTGTTTCTACTATCCCGATGTCTTCGTCACCTGCAACCCGCGCGACCAGGAAACTTCGATCTATAGGCGCTTTCTCTGTCTAGTTGTGGAGGTGCTATGTGACTCCACCGAAGCCTTTGACCGAGGCGACAAGTTTATCCACTATCAAACCCTCAACAACTTGCAAGAATACGTCTTGATTAACACGCGCCAACAACAGGTCGAAACCTTCCGCCGCAACTCATCAGGTCTGTGGGTGTTGCAGTCCTACACCGCCGACCAGCCCGCCCTGCAACTGACCAGCATCGACTGGAGCGGCACCCTTGCCGACCTCTATGAAGAGGTCACCCTGGAAACCCAATCCCCTCCTGCCCCACCCACCCCATGACCTCAGAACGACTCCTGCAATTACCTCCGCTAGAAAGTGGCGATCGCCTCACCCGCGCCGAATTTGAGCAGCGGTACAGCGCCATGCCCGACCTCAAAAAAGCTGAACTGATCGAAGGAGTCGTCTACGTGGGTTCACCCGTCCGTGCCATTCACAGCCAGCCCCACGGCTCAATAATGGGCTGGTTATGGGTTTATAGTGTGGCCACCCCTGGCATAGGATGCTACGGCAACCCAACAGTTCGCCTGGATGCAAACAATGAACCTCAACCCGATGCAGTCCTGCGGCGGGAGCAGGGAGGCAACTCCACCATTAGCGACGACGGTTACATTGAAGGGGCACCCGAACTGGTGGTGGAAATTGCTGCCAGTAGCGCCTCCTACGACCTGCACGACAAACTGCAAGTCTATCGCCGCAACGGGGTGCAGGAATATATCGTGTGGCGAACCTACGAGCCGCAGATCGACTGGTTCTATCTGGAGGAAGGGGAATATCACACCTTGGCTGTTGATGCTGATGGGATTCTTCGCAGTCGCCAATTTCCAGGGCTGTGGCTGGCAGGCGATCGCCTCCTGTCGAACGATCTTGCTGCTGTCCTGATGGTCTTACAGCAGGGCATTGCCACACCTGAACACCAGGCGTTTGTTGCATCGCTCCAGCCAACCCTCCCGTGATTTACCTCGACTATCACGCCACTACACCCGTTGACCCGCGCGTTGCTGATCGCGTCTATCACTTCATGACGCAAGAGTTTGGCAATGCCAGCAGTGTGGATCACGAGTGGGGCGATCGCGCTGAAGCCGCCGTCAAACAAGCGGCCAAACAGGTTGCAGACTTGATCGGAGCCTGCCCCAGAGACGTTGTTTGGACCTCTGGTGCTACCGAGAGTATCAATTTAGCAATTCAGGGGAGCCTCGCCCCTAACCCCGTGAAACCTCATCGCATCGGCCTCATGCCCATCGAACACAAGGCCGTCCTCGATACCTGTCGTGCGTTAGAGAAGCGAGGTTGGGCTGAATTAGTTGAGCTTCAAGTTGATTCCAAAGGTCGGCTCGACTTGGAACATTTGGAGCGAGTCTGCGCTGGGGGGCTGTCCCTGCTCTGCGTGATGGCGGCCAACAACGAGATTGGCAACATCTACCCGATTCAGAAGATTGGACAGATAGCTCAAAATTACGGCATTCCTTTTCTCTGTGACGGCGCTCAGGCTGTCGGTAAAATTCCCATTCGGTTCGAAGACTGGGGCATAACGTATCTGGCCATTTCTGCCCACAAGTTCTACGGACCTAAAGGTGTGGGGGCGTTGGTGGTGCGTCGGGGCTATCCTTTGGAGCCGATGATATTTGGCGGCGGGCATCAGCGTGGACTGCGATCGGGCACCCTCAATGTGCCGGGAATTGTTGGGTTGGGGGAGGCGTGTCGGTTGCGATCGCTGGAGATGGAGACCGATGAACGGGCGATCGCCAGCAAGCGTGACCGCCTGCAACACCTCCTGATGGAGAACATCGCAGGGCTAGTGGTTAACGGTGATTTAGAGGCTCGTCTGGCAGGTAATCTCCACATTTCAATTGCCGGAGTGCCAAACAGTGCCATCGTTGCCAGAGTCCGTTCTCAATTAGCCATTTCAACGGGAGCAGCCTGCGCTTCAGGGGTAGAAGCTCCGTCCCACGTTTTGCAGGCATTGAACCTCCCTCGCGATTGGGCAGAAGGGGCACTGCGGATTGGAGTTGGTAAATTCACCACAGATGCAGCGATCCAGACAGCCGCAGATACGCTGATCACTGCCATCCACACAGTTCAGAGCGCCCTATAGCCACTGTGCAGTTGCTTTTGCGCGCAGTTTATCCCAATTCTTCACACTCTCACGACAGATCTTGCACAAACGTGAATTCGGGCTACGCTGAAACCCCTGCTTTGCCGTGCGCGATGTGCATAGCAAAGCAAGAGAGAGCATGTCACCTTTGCAGCCCCTCATTCCCCCAACCCCTGTTCCCAAGTTGAGAGCAAGGGGGGCCGAGCATCTCAAAGTCCCTCTCTCAAGTTGGGAGGAAGATTGAGGGAGAGAGCAAACCTGATATGCACCCAAGCAAGGATTTCAACTTATCCTGAAGCTACGTTACTAGTTTAAGCTTCCCTAATTAAAAGCCGGTGATGAGATTTGAACTCACGGCCGCTCGATTACGAATCGAGTGCTCTACCACTGAGCTACACCGGCAAGCGTTGCAGAATAAGCGTTGTAGCAATTAATCGCATCAAAATTCTGCTTTATTAGTATAGCAGGTTCCGTTTCTGACAAGTGAAATTTTGGCGCTCCTACGGCTGGGATGAATGTTTATCTGCATCGTTTCCTCAGTCGAGCTAATCAACATGAATTCGGGATAGGCTGAAACCCTCAATGTTCCGTGCACGTCGCGCATGGAAAATCAAGGGTTTCAGCTTATCTGGAATTCACGTTATGCAAATACTGGCTCTCCAGAAATTTGAGCTGATAGTAAAGGGTCTGAATTCTGGGTAGAGTGGTTCCAACGCTATAGGCAGCCCGGAGGGGGTTGCCATACATCGCTTCTACTTCTAGGGGGCGTTTCTCCTCAAAGTCAATCTTCATACTCGTGCGGTAAGGCTTCATGGCAGCAGTATGGTCGAGCATGGTTTGTATGAAACTGGGAGGAATGGTACGCCCAAACGCCGCTGCGCCTAACGCCACTTCTTCCATGAGTTCTTTCGCAAGTTGGCGAGCCGCGTCATGGGCCATCATTACATCGGTGGTTGCATTCAGGATCACCGATAGCCCATTAAAGGGGATGTTCCACACCAGTTTCTGCCAGCGAGCCAGTACTAGGTCGTCAGTCAATTCGATCGGGATGCCCGCCCGCTCAAAGTCGGCTGCAATTGTCTTCAGGCGATCGCTGATGCCCTTCGGCTGATTGTCCGCATCGTACTCCCCCATCGTAATTTTCTTGTAGTCCAGATGGCGAATATGCCCTGGTCCTACCTTGTTAGAGCAGAGGAAGCACAGTCCGCCCAAAACCCACTCTGCACCAACAATGGTTGCGACTTCTGCCTCCACACCCAGGCCATTTTGCAAGACGAGCACCACGCCATTGTCCTTGAGGACAGGCGGAAGTAGACCGGGTAATAGATGGTTTTGCGTAGTTTTGAGGGCGACTATCACAACATCGCAACGGGGCATCGTGGCAGCGTCGCAGTAAGCGTGGACCTGCGGCAGCGTGAAGTTGCCCTCCGGCGACTCAATGACCAACCCAAACTGACGCACATGCTCGTAGTCTCGGTGCAATAGGTAATGCACCTCTGCCCCAGCTTGTTGCAACCGCGCACCATAAAATCCCCCTAGGGCACCTGTCCCAATTACTGCATAGGACAGTCCTGACATCGTGTTAGATCGGTCTACCATCACACGCTTCCTCCCATGGCCATGAACCCGGGGTGGCATTGCTGTATGCAAACCTGATGGTTGTGAGCGCACCTCTCACTCAAACCATCCTTGGTTCAATTCGCAACAGCCCCCGTAGCTACGATAACGCCTAGCGACAGCAGCGGGAATCGTATCCGCAAGTCTCATGTTGGACTGCTAGTGTGGCATTGCTGATTTGAAGTCTGAATGTTTAGATGAGAGGCGCAGGCAGTGCGTCTCTCATCTAAACATTGACCGACCAAGTCATGCCTGAATTTTAGAGTTTGGATTTTAGAGTTTGGGGTTATGGAGCATATCAGCACTATTCCAGAGGCATTGCAACACCAGGTAATGCAACGCCCAAATGCGATCGCCCTGATTGATATCCGCCATGGCGAAACCCTCACCTTTGCCCAGCTAGCAGCAGCCTCAGGCCATGTCGCGACGCAACTCACGCAGGCAGGATTGCACCCCGGAGATGCGGTCCTCATCTTCCAACCGATGTCGGCGAAGCTCTACACCGCCCTACTAGCCCTCTTTCAGCTCGGCATGATGGCAATGTTCGTCGATCCATCTGCCGGATTGCAGCACCTCGAACGTTGCTGCCAGATCTATCCCCCCAAAGCATTCATTGCCACGCCCAAGGCCCATTTACTGCGCCTGATTTCTCCACAATTGCGCCAAATTCCCCACTCTTTTTCGCTCAACACGCCCCTCCCCTTCAGCCAAACCCTCCTCTACGACCCTACTGCCTCCATCTCCCCCCGTCTAGCTCTTCACTCCCTCCAACCCTCCACCCCCGCCCTCCTCACCTTCACGAGTGGCAGCACCGGACGGCCCAAAGCAGCCCTCCGCACGCATGGATTCCTATTAGCCCAGCAGGCCGTTCTGCAATCGAGCCTGCAACTCACCGCCGGAGAAATCGACCTGACGACACTGCCCATTTTTGTGCTGGCTAACTTGGCCGCTGGGGTGACTAGCCTGATCCCCAACGTTGATCTGCGATTCCCTGGCAAAGTTAATGCGACCGCAGTCATTCGCCAAATTCAGCAATACCAACCCACAAGCACGGCTGCCTCGCCAGCCTTCCTGGAGCGATTGGCAGCAGCATGCGAACAAAAAATGCTCGAACTTGCAAGTTTTCGGCGGATTTTTAGTGGTGGTGCACCCGTATTTCCGAATTTATTGAAGCGGCTCCAGGCGATCGCCCCACAGTCCCAAATCACAGCAGTTTACGGCTCGACCGAAGCAGAACCGATCGCCCATGTGACGTTAGCGGAAATGCAATCGGCTGACTTTGAGGCAATCCAACAAGGCGGTGGGCTGTTAGCAGGTCATCCCGTCCCGGAAATTCATCTCCGGGTCATTGCCAATCAAACTGGAACAGTGATCCCCGCCTTGTCGCAAGCTGACTTTGATGCCATGGCCGTATCAGTTCGACAAATCGGAGAAATTGTTGTCAGTGGTGCCCATGTTTTACCTGGTTATTGGCAAGGGCAAGGTGATGAGGAAACAAAATTTCGTGTAGCGGGAATCCCCTGGCATCGCACAGGAGATGCAGGTTATTTGGATGAGCAGGGACGACTCTGGTTGATGGGGCGTTGTGGTGCACGCCTGCTAGATGAGCAGGGAGAGTTATATCCTTTTGCGGTGGAAGCAGCGATCGCCGGCAGAGCAGGAATTCATCGCACGGCGCTGGTAACCCAGCATGGTAAGCGACTGTTGTTAGTTGAGGGCACACCTGAAGCAACCGATCCAGCATCATTGCAACATATTCAACAGCAACTTGAATGGGCAAAACTTGACGAATGTCGCGCTTTCAAGAACATCCCTGTTGATAAACGGCACAATGCAAAAATAGATTACCCCGCTCTCTATCGAAAACTTTCCAACCAATAATCGAGGCACCTGAAAAGTTCTTGCTGATGAACTCACGGTGCGAAGTGTATAGTGCTACGAACTATACAAGAATTATTACAGTTATTCGTTGCCACATTCTTTTTGTTTTAGCGTTGCCTTAAAGTGAATTAGGGTAAAAATTGTGATTCTCCCCCCGCTCAAAAGTAACGCTTCATGATGAGACTGTTTCATCACAAGAATGCTTGTGAGGGCAGTTGATTTGTAGGATAACGATTTTAATCAATGATTTTTGGATGGGGAAGCGCACTCAGCACGCCCCCTCATGCAAAAGTCCTAGTTGGATTAAGCAACGCCCAAAACGAAAATTGTTGAGGATATGAGATTGGGGAGTCAAAATGACCTGTTAAGCTTCAGCAGCCCATGAAGGAGCCTACAAATGGCGAATGGCAAGCAGTTGCCCCCGTTGACGAGGGTGGGTCTATGGACAGTAGGTGCTCTGCTTGGAGGTTTGGTCGGCGGTCTAGCCGCAGTACTGCTAACCCAGTTGATCAAGCTCGCCCTCGATACGTTCTCTGGGCTAAACGCCATCTGGCTACCGCTGCTGCCAGTATTCGGTGTTGCGTTATCGGTGCTGATTCTGTTTGGACTGGGTAAGGGCCGGCCTGTGCAGACCTTAGTCTCCCGGCAAGCTACTCCCCGTGGTCGCTGGGACTCTCTATTGAGCTGGTACTCCTTCCCCCATGACATTGCCCGGGCTGACCTCACTGGCGACGTGGTGAGAGCCGCTGGAGCAGAAGAGCAGTTTCCCTGGAATCTGGCCCCTTTGCGTGCCCTTGCCATCCTATCCACGGTTGGGTTTGGTGCAGCAATGGGGACAGAATCCCCAGCCGCCCATATTGGTGTGGCGACGGGGACGTGGTTGGGGAGCACAATGCCGTCGCTGCGCCAATTAGTACGACCAATGGCCATCGGTGGCGGGGCAGCGGGTGTGTCTGCCTTGATGGGAATTCCCCTAGTGGGCAGCTTCTTTATGTTTGAGCTGAGTCAGCGACGCAAGGTGCCAATGACCCCAGAACGGGTGGCAGCAATGTTGGCAGGGGGACTCGTGGGTTGGGGGATCAACGCCGCGTTTTCGCTCGAACTGATCCGGTTAGTTGTGCCGAGAGTTTCTCCTGCGGGGTTCGGGGATGGGGTGACTGCTGCTTTATTGATCGGGGCGATCGCTGGTGCGATTACGGCTCTCACAGGTGAGGCCATCTACTGGGCTAGAGGCTTGCAGACTAAGCCAGCCATTCGTCTTCTGGTCGGTGGCATACTCATGCTAGCCCTGGCGATCGTGATTGGTCGGGTTGCCACTCCAGCAGCGGCCTTTGGACCGGGGGGAGCGGCCATCGTCTGGGCTGAAACCATTGAGACAACGCCGTATCATCTGTTGGCAGTGGCTCTGCTGCGGGCTGCCGCCACCACGGCTGCCGTCATCGCTGGGGGGTGTGGCGGCGTGTTTGTCCCGTTTCTGGCAATCGGCGACCTGAGTGGCCGGGTGTTTGCGACGGCCTTTGGGGTGCCGGGAGATCTGGCGGGTGCCGCTGGAGCCGCAGCGGGTATTGCGGGTGGCTATCGGCTGCCGCTGACCGCCGTCGCCATGGTGCTGGGAGTCGGTGGTCCACAGGGAGCCCAGCTAACCTGCCTGGCCACCGTGTTAGTCGCTGCCCTCGCTGGCTTGGTGACTGCACGGCTGGCCAATCAATTCTCCATTTTCCTACGCGCAAAAATCCGCAGTATTCCCTCCATCGAGGACTAATCAACGTCAGTTCGGGTTAAGAGGGTTTTGGGGCACCGCGCCCGTTTCACACCACAACAAACCGCTACTTTATAGACGGATTTCGTATGAGTCGGTTCGAGGCAAAACTCTAGTCGGGTGTATGTCACGTTTGCCCTTACTCTAAATCCCTCTCCTAAGCTGGAAGCGAGACGTTGAGAGGCTCGGCTCCCCTGCTCCCAAGTTGGGAGCAGGGGCTGGGGGATGAGGGCCGGCAAAGGTGACATGCTCTCCTCTAGTCCGCCATCGAAAAAGGCTTATTCAGGAGTAGAGAGACCTGAATAAGCCTTGAGTTTAATGAAATATGCATACTGAACGCACGAAGATGGTACTCAAGTTCAACCTGGAGAGAACCACCAGGCGACCGGGATTATTCTGCGTCCTGAGGAACCATTTGCAGATTGTCAGGATCTACATAGTGACAGGAAACATCATCAACGCAGATCAGCGCCCAACCGGACTGATCAATGCCCATGAACTTGTAGGAGCCTTCTGGAAGGAAGAAACCCCGGTGATTACGGGTCTCCGGCTTTACCTCAACACTGCTGGGGTACATAATTCCCATCTCCTTATTTGCTTTTAAAAAGGGTCAATGTTTGGTGATAGTGATAAATTCAACTCATCACCGATTTCATGAAATCTTATCATTCTCTTCTCTGAATCATCATTAATTATCTTGTTTTATCATTGCGATCGCTCAATAATTAAAGGCTTTTGTTGCGATCCAACAAAAGCCCTCCCTGTATATGTTTCCACCGTTTCTTTGGCAAAATGCTTGATATTTCTTAGAACTGCCGTCAGATTTTCTTAATGTTTGATCACAGTTCAACCGAAGATCCAGTGTTGTACCTTCATCATGCTCTTCCATTCCGGCTTGCGGCTTAATGCATCTTCAAAATTGCGCTTAACTTCATCTCGCAATTCAGGCACCGCCATGACAAGCTGAGAGGCAACTTCCACATGGTCACGTACCCCTTTTTGGGCCGTTTCCAGTAGAGCCACCGCCAAGTTGACCCGTGCCTGAGGGTCCTGAGGGTTTAGCTTGACGGCTTTCTGGGCTGCTTTTGCTGCTTGGGAGGGTTTGTTATCCAGCAGATATAGCCATGCCAGACAAGTCCAGGCAGAACTGCTTTTGGGCGATCGCTCACACACTTCCTTAAACACAGGCAGCAGCGTGGCGGGGCCTTCACCGGCCTGATAGCGCTCGATCGCCTGGTCAAATAGCGCATCCACAGTTAACTCGGTCATAGCGAAACTAGCAAAGTCATAGCTCAACCCAAAAAATATAGCGCATCTGCTGGTTATCGCTGTACTTCAGCGTCAAGCAAACCGCAATTCTCATCACGAGCGTCGCAAGCCGTGTGACGCTCGTACCAAAATTCACCCTTCAAATTAGCATCCCAACACCAAAAGACCCACCGATCGGTGGGTCTTTTGCATAGCTTCATCTATCTAAATTTTCTGCGTAAGAGGCACAGAGAGCGTACCTCTTACGCAAAAAATCATGATCTCAACCAGGACTCGCACCTTGCGTGCTTTACGAGAAGGACTTACCGCAGCCGCAGGTCTGACTGGCGTTGGGATTGGTAAACTGGAAACCACCGCCAATCATCGCATCACTGTAGTCCAGCAGGAGGCCATAGAGGTACAACATGCTCTTGGGGTCGCAGACGACCTTGAAGCCATCGTAGTCAAACACTTCATCGTCAGGACGAATGTTGTTGGGGTCTTCAAAGTCCATCATGTAGGACATTCCGGAGCAACCTCCCTGCCGCACACCCACTCGCAGACACAGGTCTTTACCTTGTTTTTCGCGCAAAAAAAGGACGTGCTTGAGGGCGGCTTCAGACATTTGAATGCCACGCTGAGGAGACTGGGTTGCTTGTGTCATGGGTTCGAGAGACTCCTTCGTACTGTCTGATTCAGACTGTCTGATTCATACTGTCTGACTTGTGCTGATGAACTGAGACGGTCAAGCTTATGCAAGCCGTGCGATCGCAGAAATTCATTGCATTCACTATTTCGATAGTAACGGAATTTCGATAGTAACGGAAGGCAGCGGTTTTCAACTCTCACACAAACCGTCGTGGGTTCAATCAGCACCGTCAAAAATCCTTCGACTTCTGCTCTATCCGATGACAGTGGATGACACTCAACGACTTAGGATAGATCAGGAGCAGGATTCGATATAGACTGTTAACCAAGGGCAATAAGTATAGTTGCCTATGGTCTTCAAGTTCCGTCTTCAAGTTCCGTTTGGTGTACTGCGAGTCTGCCTGATGACTGGCGTGATGTCTATCTCTCGCAGCTCGTCCATTCTATTGTCTCCGTCTAATCGAACCCTACTGGCATTGTTCTGAAATGGGCGGGCCATCGAGCGGCAATCGCTGCTTCGGTGTGATTCCTGTTTGTGGGGGAATAATGCCCTATCCACCTACTGCTGGCGTTGTTGAGAGAAGTCATGGTTGTTGCAACCCAATCCCTGGAAGAACTCTGTATCAATTCAATTCGGTTTCTGGCAGTTGATGCTGTCGAGAAGGCCAAGTCGGGGCATCCTGGCCTGCCAATGGGGGCAGCACCGATGGCATTTGTCTTGTGGGACAAGTTCATGCGGTTCAACCCCAAAAACCCTCAATGGTTTAACCGCGATCGCTTCGTTTTGTCGGCTGGACATGGCTGCATGTTGCAGTATGCCCTCATGTACCTAGTGGGTTACGACAGCGTGACGCTCGATGATATCAAGAACTTCCGTCAGTGGGGGTCTCGCACCCCTGGCCACCCTGAAAACTTTGAGACCCCCGGTGTAGAAGTCACCACTGGCCCACTTGGTCAGGGCATCTCTAATGGTGTGGGGCTGGCAATGGCAGAGGCACACCTTGCTGCTAAATTCAATAAGCCTGACCTCACCTTGGTTGATCACTACACCTATGTCATCTTGGGCGACGGTTGCAACATGGAAGGGGTTTCGGGTGAAGCCTGTTCCCTCGCTGGGCACCTCGGTCTTGGCAAATTGATCGCGCTCTACGACGATAACCACATTTCTATCGACGGTAACACCGAGATTTCCTTTACCGAAGATGTGGGTAAGCGCTTTGAGGCCTACGGTTGGCATGTCCTCCACGTCGAAGATGGCAACACGGATCTGGCGGCGATCGCCAAAGCCATTGAGGAAGCCAAATCTGTCACCGACAAGCCCAGCCTCATCAAGGTCACCACCACTATTGGCTACGGTTCTCCCAATAAGAACAACACCGCTGGTGTTCACGGTAGCCCTCTGGGGGGAGACGAGGTGATGCTAACCCGGCAAAACCTGGGCTGGAACTATGACCCCTTTGTGGTGCCTGATGATGCCCTGGCTCACATGCGGAAAGCTGTTGAGCGGGGAGCCAGCCTGGAAGCCGAGTGGAACAAGACTTGGGCACAATACAAGACTAAGTATCCCCAAGAGGCGGCTGAACTAGAGCGGATGCTAAGTGGCAAATTACCTGAGGGGTGGGACAAGGTATTACCCACCTACACCCCTGAAGACAAGGCTGTTGCCAGCCGCAAACATTCCGAAATCTGCCTGAACAAACTGGCTCCCGTTCTGCCTGAACTAATCGGCGGTTCGGCTGACCTGACCCACTCTAACCTGACGGAACTGAAGGGCTTTGGCGACTTCCAGAAGGGTAGTTACCAGAATCGCAACCTCCGCTTCGGAGTACGTGAACACGGCATGGGTGCCATCTGCAACGGCATTGCACTGCACGGTTCGGGGCTGATTCCCTACGGTGCTACCTTCCTAGTGTTCACCGATTACATGCGAGCGGCTATCCGTCTGTCGGCCCTGTCTCGCGCTGGTGTGATTTGGGTAATGACACACGACTCCATCGCCCTGGGAGAAGATGGCCCCACCCACCAACCTGTCGAGACGATTGCTTCTCTACGGGCTATTCCTAACCTGACGGTGATTCGCCCCGCAGATGGGACGGAGACGTCTGGTGCTTATAAAGTGGCGATCGAGAATGCCAAGAACCATAAGCCCACGCTGCTGGCCCTCTCGCGCCAAAACCTGCCTAACCTAGCAGGTAGCTCGATTGAAGGGGTAGCCAAGGGAGCTTACACAGTTGTGGACTGTGAAGGGACACCGGAACTCATTTTGATTGGCACGGGGTCAGAGGTTGACCTCTGCGTCAAAGCGGCTGAAAAACTGACTGCTGAAGGTCGCAAGGTGCGCGTCGTTTCGATGCCCGCTTGGGATCTCTTTGAAGCGCAGGACGCAGCGTATCAAGAATCTGTGCTGCCGAAGGCCGTGAAAAAGCGACTCGCGGTTGAAGCAGGAGTAAGTTTTGGCTGGTGCAGGTATACGGGCAGCGAGGGCGATTCGATTAGTATCGATCGCTTCGGTGCCTCTGCTCCGGGCAACGTTTGCTTGGAGAAGTTTGGCTTCACGGTTGAGAATGTTGTTGCCAAGGCGAAGGCGCTGCTCGGTTAAGCCTCGCGAGTGAGTGATGCTTAGCGTTTGAGAGTAGAGCGCCCCCCACTCCCAAACGCTGTATCTTTCTATTAAACGTCAGTTCTGGTTAAGAGGGTTTTGGGTCACCGCGCCTGGCGCGGTGACCCAAAACCCTTGCTGTTCCGTGCGCGATGCACACGAAACAGCAAGGGTTTCAGCTTATCCCGACTTCACGTTAAAAAAGAAGTTAAAGAAGAGGTGACACCCCCATTGACAGATGCATTTCTCAGGTTATTGTGGTACGTGGAAACCTAAACAGCATGGTAAGGGGGCTTACATCCTGTTTGGGTTTCCACCTTAGGAAATAGACAGGGCAATGTCATTCAATCATCCACCCGCTTTAGAATGTGCTAGATGGTAGCCAGGCGCATCATGGAGGTGTCATCCCCCAACGGAGACTACTCTTCTTCATCCATTGGTCATCCATCCATTGGTCACCTGTGTTAAGGGGCCGCTCGCCTTAGGGGGGTTCTCGCGTTAAGGAACGTTGCAAAAGTACCCTCCAATTATTAGTATCTATTGCAAGCCGAGGGAGACGTGTGCCAGATGCGGTAGCGTTGGGTTAGGTATGGCGATCGCTGCTTTGCTATCATTCCGGAGAGCTTCCCATGTGCTTTCATCGCATCCTTGCCGCGATTGATTATTCCCCTTTAGGGCAAACGGTGTTTGAGCAAGCGCTAGATCTGGCTCGGAGTAATCATGCAGAGTTGATGTTGTTCCACTGTCTCACCGCCGATGCGGTTACCCCCCCCGTCATGTTGCCGGGTGAACTAGGGCTTTCCCCTCACCTCATGACACAGGCCTATCAAACGCAACAGGGCTACCTAGAGCAGCAAACGCGTCAGATCCAGCAACTGCTCACTAGCTATGCCAGAATTGCTAATCGTCAGGGCGTCACCACCCAGTTTCACTATCGATGCGTTGATCCAGGACGGGGGCTGTGTCAGGCGGCTGAAAGTTGGAATGCCGATCTGATTGTGGTGGGGCGACGGGGGCGCAAGGGGTTGACCGAAGTCTTGCTGGGGAGTGTCAGCAATTATGTGTTACACCATGCCCCCTGTGCAGTGCTAGTGATCCAGGGGAGTGGCCAGGGGCAACAGGCTCAGGGGCAACAGCCTACGGCACAGCAAGGCATCCCAGTCAGCCAATCTGAAGAAGCGAACACAACAGCTTGAATCCCGATATCTTGAATCCCTTCAGTTCTGGTTAAGAGAGTTTTGGGGCACCGTACACGGCGCGGTGCTCTCCGAGCTGACGGTATCTATAGCGCTACACGCATCGGTTAGGACGAAGCGTTATGTAGGGAACTCCGCGGCGCGGGGTTCCCCACATAACGCTTTTTAGATCATGAGCGCGTAGCACCATACAAGTCGTTGCCTGACGACGCTCGGGCGATCGCCACCTGCTTCCGTAAGCTATCTGCCATCGTGGGCAGGTCAGATTGGGCGATCGCCACCTGTTCTCCAGAGGCCAGCCACTTCAATTGGGCAGTTCTATTGATTGCCTCTTCATCGCCTAGGATCAGGCAGGCAACGGCTCCACTGCGGTCTGCCCGTTTGAATTGCTTGCCAAAGGCACTGCCCGTGAGGTCTAGTTCGACTGAAAACTCTAACTTCCGTAGAACTTGGGCAAGTTGAAGCGCCTGGGCTTCGGCACGATCGCCCCTAGAGACCACATAAAAATCAAGCGTTTCTTGGACTGACTGGTCAAGCTGCTGTAACAGAATCGTGAGCCGTTCCATCCCCAGCCCCCAGCCAATTGCAGGCGTTTCCGGCCCACCCAGTTGGGCCACTAGCCCGTCATAGCGGCCACCGCCGCAGACAGTTGCTTGAGCACCGAGGTCATCAGACTGAATCTCGAAAGCTGTGTGGGTGTAGTAGTCCAACCCCCGCACAAGGCGGTCGTTGATGTGAAAAGGAATGCCCACATCCGTCAGGAGTTGCTGAACCTGCTCAAATCGTCGCTGCGAGTCAGGACAAAGGTAGGCGAGCAAGCTCGGTGCATCCTTGACGATTTCCTGCGTGCGGCGGTCTTTGCTATCGAGGATACGGAGTGGATTACGGGTGAGCCGATCTTGCGAATCCGGATCGAGATCCTCCTGATATGGCGTGAAGTAGTCCACTAAAGCGGTGCGATAGTTTTGGCGATCCTCCAGCGTACCAACGGAATTGAGGTCGAGACGGAGGGTCTGTAAACCAAGGGCTTGCAGCAGATCAGTGGCGATCGCAATCACTTCTACATCGGCACGGGGGTCGCTGCTGCCGAGAATCTCGACGTCTAACTGGTGGAACTGGCGTTGCCGCCCGGCTTGGGGACGCTCGTAGCGAAAGACAGGCCCCATAGCCCACAGGCGTTGAATTCCGTTGGCGTAGAGCTTATGTTCGATCAACGAGCGGACGATACCTGCGGTAAATTCAGGCCGCAGGGTAATAGAGCGATCGCCGCGGTCGGTAAAGGTATACATCTCCTTGCCCACGACATCGGTCGCCTCCCCAATGCCCCGCTCAAACAGTTCTGTCTGTTCAAAAATGGGAGTACGAATTTCACGATAGGCCGCCCGCTGCAAAATCTGGCGCGCTGTTGCCTCAACCCGCTGCCAGTAAACAACCTCCTCCGGCAAAATATCGCGTGTTCCTCGAATGGCCTGAATGCTTCCCATGTTGCTTGGCTTGTCTAAATCTGCGCTGATGCTGGTGTCATCTGGGACTGCGCCCCGGTTTCAATCAAGACGCATCCCATGAGGGTTCTCAACCCTTTTGTCTACTAGGGCTTAGGGGAATGTTCTGAATAGTTGGTATGTCCCCCACTACATCGGCTGCTGCCTCAGGGCTGCAAGACTTCCCACGCACCGTAGCGATCGCCATAGTAGAGCAAAATTTGCTCCACGCGACGACGAGCGTGGTCATTGGCCGCCTCCGTATATTCGATCCACAGTCCTCCCACTTGGCTGAGGCTGTAGTCAAAGGTTTGGGACGTTTGGGGGAGCAGGCCAGCATTGACGCCACTGACCTGACGCAGGTGAGCCTCCACTTCACGGTAGACCGCTAGAGGGAGGCGGGGATTTTGTAGGAGCGATCGCCCCAAAGGTTGGTCTGAACCAGAGGTGAAAAATTCGGCCATTGAGCTTGCAACTAGAAAAGCATCATCAAAAGTGCAGGCCACCTGAAACACTGAATGGCTGCTCCGAGAACAGTATCATTGCGCCGTATCTGCCCACCCCTTGCATAGGAATCCTCGGAAATTTCTCCAGGCCCTACTGCGGGGAAACTACTTCTTCGGCGCTCGGTTCCAACTCGACAGGGGTTGTCTCTTCCTCCGGCACTGCCACCACTTTAGGGGCTGCACCAGGAGTGGGCAACGCACAACAGTTCACCTCATCCAGACACACCTTACCCCACTGCAATGCCCATCGGACAAGCGCAACGCGATTGCCCGTCTCAGTCTTTGTCAAGATGTTGCTGATGTGGTTATCAACCGTCCGCTTGCTAATTTCAAGCTTTTCCGCAATTTCTTGATTGGTTAACCCAGCGGCAACCAGTTCCACAATTTGTAGTTCCCGATCTGAAAGAGATCCTGAGCTGAGAGACTCGTCGCCTGCCATAACCTCATCCACCGTGTATATGTACCTACGCCTTCTCCCATTCTAGGGGGTGTTTGCTGGATGCGGGGACTCTTCAGGGGCGAGTCAGCCACTCCAAAGCAGGAAAACCACGGAAAAGCCGCAAGATGGCATCCTAAGTGATCCGATGCAGATACCCCAGCAAGACCTCAAAACCCAGGCATACTCAGGATACTAGGGATATGCGGAAAAGCCGGGGTTGAGCTGCTCTCGAATTCACGTTCAGCATGAAAACCAGAAATCAGAGGATGCCCCCCCTCCAACGTCCGGTTTTCATACTGAGAAGTGCTGGCTGGCACAATCGATCGCAGAACCACAGGAGAGCCTGTGATATGATGGTTGATTGTATTGATTGAAAGACCTGCGATCCAATGACACTGCTGCAAGAGCGCAAACAAGAACTAATTGCTCAATACCAAATTCACGAAACAGACACAGGATCCGCCGATGTTCAAGTAGCTATGCTGACCGAGCGGATCAACCGCCTCAGTGAGCACCTGAAGAACAACAAGAAAGATCATGCATCGCGGCGCGGCTTGCTCAAGATGATTGGTCAGCGTAAGCGCCTGCTGGCCTACATTCAGAAGCACGATCACGACCGCTACCGCGCTCTAATTACTCGCCTGGGGATCCGGGGTTAAGTGGCATGGCTTCCAAGTCTGACTCCGACAAACAGCCCACTCGCAATGCCCTGCCCTTTGAGCCCAACAAAAGCCGAAAGCAGTCTGAGAAAAAGCAGGCAGCCCGAAAGCAAGCGGCTCAAAAGCAAACGGCTAGGTCTGAGGATAAAAATCTAGCAAGCCAGAAGGTTGCTTCTCAGAAGCCGATGAAGGCATCGTCTAAGCAATCTGGCGGCAGGACTGCAACGCTGGCCCAGTCAGCGATCCCCGATGCAGTAAGCAAGCGGATGGTGAAGCGGATGGCGCTCTACTGTGGTATTCCTACCGCATTGGGGATGTCTACCTTCATTGTCAGCTATTTATTAGTCAGCCAAGACTTGGTGAAGCTGCCAACCATTGCAGTGTTGCTGGTCAGTCTTGGCTTCTTTGGTCTGGGTGTGCTAGGTCTCAGCTATGGCGTGCTTTCAACCTCTTGGGATGAGCATCGGGTTGGAAGTTGGTTGGGGTGGTCGGAATTCAAAACTAATTTTGGGCGGATGACTCAGGCGTGGCGATCGTCCCGCGATCAATCCTAATTAGGCCTAAATTGGTTCTGTTAGTTCTAATAGATCAGTCCTAATAGATCGCTTGTGAGCCAATCCTGATCCCGATTGATCCTGAAACGAAATGGATAGCGCACCGGAGTGGCGGTCTTTTCAGTCGTAGAATAGACGAGGCAACGCTAGTTTTAGATTGCAAATTTACGCTGCAAAAATACTCGTTCGCACAAAGCAGGATTTTGAAATGATTGTCGTAATGAAGGTTGGCGCTCCGGTCGCCGAGGTGGATCGCCTGAATGGGGAGTTTAAGGCGATGGGTCTGTCGCCTGAAAAGATTGTCGGTAAGCACAAAACCGTCATCGGGCTAGTTGGCGACACCGTTGACATGGATCCACTCCAGATCCAGGAAATGAGTGGCTGGATTGAAGAGGTGCTGCGAGTTGAAAAGCCGTTTAAGCGGGCTAGCCGGGAGTATCGCCATGGTGAACCCAGTGAGGTGGTGGTTTCGACTCCCAATGGCCCTGTTACCTTTAGTGAACATGCGCCTTTGGTGGTAGTGGCAGGGCCTTGCTCCGTTGAAAACGAAGAGATGATTGTGGAAACGGCACGGCGTGTCAAAGCGGCTGGTGCAAAGTTTCTGCGCGGGGGAGCCTTTAAGCCCCGTACCTCTCCCTACGCTTTTCAGGGGCATGGTGAGAGTGCGCTGGGTCTGCTGGCGGCGGCGAAGGAGGCCACGGGTCTGGGTGTGATTACAGAAGTGATGGATGCTTCTGACCTAGACATCATTGCAGAAGTTGCAGATGTCATTCAGGTGGGTGCTCGCAATATGCAAAACTTCTCGATGCTGAAGAAGATTGGCGCTCAAGATAAGCCAGTATTGCTGAAGCGGGGGATGTCTGCCACGATCGAAGAGTGGTTGATGGCCGCGGAATACATCCTGGCTGCCGGCAACCCTAATGTGATTCTTTGCGAGCGTGGAATTCGGACGTTCGACCAGAAGTATGCCCGCAATACGCTGGACTTGGCGGCGATTCCTGTGTTGCGATCGCTCACTCATCTGCCCATCATGATTGACCCTAGCCACGGTACAGGTAGGGCGGAATACGTCCCCTCAATGGCCATGGCGGCGATCGCTGCTGGGGCTGATTCTCTCATGATTGAGGTCCACCCCAACCCTGCCAAGGCACTTTCAGACGGCCCTCAATCGCTCACACCTGCTCGCTTCGATCGGTTGATGCAAGAACTGGCTATCGTCGGTAAGGCAGTTGGCCGCTGGGAAGAGATGGCCATCCCTGCGCTGGTTTGACCCCCAAGCATGATGGCATGTGCCGGTTGCTGCACACGCCATCATGCCTAAAGTCGGAGCTAGCGCTATTCGTTAATTTCTAAGTCAGGTTGCAAGCTATCGAGTTGCTCCTCAATAGTTTTCAGCAACTCTCCTAGGGCAGGCAGAGCATCTAACTTAGTTGCACTGCCTGCTTCGCTGCGGGCGCGATCGCGGATCTCATTCAGCTTTGTCTGCAGTTGGCGGGCAATCCGCAAGGCATCGCGCTCTAGGTTTGCCAATTGTTGTTGTTGATAAAATTTCAGCGCCGCGCCGCGCAATACTTGCAGCGTTGCTTCTTCACCGTGAGTCCCACGCATGAAGCGAAAGCGCAACAACGCACGGTTTTGTTCATACAATCGCTCAACTTCAACTTGCTTCGGCTGCTCAACCGGGAGTTGGGGCATCTGAGCGAGTCGCTTCATCTCCGCCAGTAGGCTCTGAAACACGTCAAGATTAAGGTGCTCTAGAACGGATTGCAGCACCCCATTCTGGCTCCAGAGGATACGGCCATACTTGGCATGACGTTCAAAATAGAGTCGTCCAATTCCTCCCACCAACACCCGTCCCAACAGTTCTTGGATCAGCTCTCGAGGAGGTAATTGGGCTAGCACTTCGACGGGACTGTTTTGGTAGCGAGTCTGTACCACCAATGGGGGCACAGCACTAACCTCTGCAAAAGCAGGAGCATTGGGAGACGGAGCGGGGTGTTGCTGCTCTGAAGCAACATCTGCCTCAGCATCGTCTTTGATGGTTGTAAACGGGATATCGGCATCGGCTCCGCCAACCTGAATCGATGGACTGGCAGGATGGCTAATGTAATCGTAGAGAGAGGGGGCTTGAGGTTGGACTGGTGTGGGGCGCTGAGACCGGGGAGATACAGGCTCCACTGGCATTGCGGTCACAACGTCTTCCAGATCGTCGGGGCTATCGACAATAAGGGTGGGTTGAATATCAGGATTGATAGGTTCCTGTACCAGGATGCGGGCAGCAGTAGGAGGATGCAACGGTTTGGCGGTGCTGTTGGCGCTATTTCCCTTGTTGCGAGAGTAGCCAAGATAGGCGGAGAGAGCGGCTTGCAGCGCTTCAGCCGAAATACTGCGAGGCACGAGGGAATAGTGATGATAGGCCACAATCCGCCTAACATAGTCGATGGCGGCGTAATCATCCAGAGTAACCATGCCCAAAAACAGGCGGCTTCCTTCAAGCGACAGCGGCAGCACCTGATGATAGAGGCATGCCTCGAAGGGCAACACGCCATCAATCAGAATAAACATTTGTTGAACATCCAGACGAGCAGCTAGGTCGCCCTGAAATTTGGAGATGACTTGGGCGTATACCTGAGCGGGCGACCCATGATTGTCGTCTGGGGAGGACACCATAACCATTACCTAGGTGAGGGCCATTCAACGTGACTGGGCACGTTTTAAGCAGGTTGCTTGAGCAGTTCTCTTTAGGGTACCTCAGTCTCCAGTTCGGCAGAGGGTTGGGGGGAGGCACCCCTCAATGCTTGGGCAGACAGATAAAGTTTAACCCATTCCATACTGACTTGATTGGTTTTCAAGCCCCTGGCCTTGGCGATCGCCTCGAAACTCATCTTGGCCTTGAGGTCGTAAATCAATCCCTGCTGGAGAGGCGTCAAACTTTGCCAAAAACTGTTCCACAGGTCAGGAGTCAGGCCCAGGTTTTGCTCGAGTGAGGTGCCTAGCCAAGTAGTCACCAAGTCAGAGTGGGTCTTGAGGGCAAACACTCGCACAGCATGGTAGCTAATTTTTTCGCGCAGCCGGTAGACCTGGCGGATGGGCATATCCAGCGCCTTGGCGATCGCCTCCTGGGTCTTGCCCTGCAAGTGTAGCTGCAGCCAGCGAGCGGCGGCGGGTTCCACTTTCTCTTCCAGATATCGCAAAAACTCGCGCTTCACGTCTTCCCGCATGGCCTGCTGTTCTTCCCAGACCTGCTGCTCTTGGTATTGGGCCAGGGCTTCGTTATCTACCAGGCTCACGGGATTTTCAGCATCGTCGGGCGCGATCTCATCAGAAATGAGACGGATCAGTTCGCCAGTGGGCACCTGGGTCATGCCACCGCGTTGAGATTGCCGTAGGTAGTTGACGAAGCGATAGACCAACAGGGGTTGGTTGCGGATGGGACGCAGGCAGTATTCCTCAACGCTCGCCAAGGTGAGGGCATTGCGCAGCCGGGGATCAGGGGCGCACTGAGCAATCCACTGCATTTGCTGACGGATGTAGGTATCACTCTGGATGAGCTGCTGAATTACTTCTTGCAGCACGTCCATCACTGTGCGGTGGCGATCGCGCGACAGCGCCACCCCCGTCCTCACCTTGTTGCGCACCAGGGCAAGGCTGCTCAGGCGTTGCAGCAGGTTCTTGTAGGCACGGTCTTGTGGCAGCCCGAGGTAACGCTGTTGTAGGATGCGAAAACGGTAGTCCATCGCTTGCCGGGCGATCGCTAGTTGCGTTCCCTCCATCGCTTCAAAGCGTGCTGTGTCTTCGCCAATTAGCCACCGAACAATGCTATCTTGAGCCGCCATCGACTGCTGAGGGCACTCTGCCCGCACCCGTTCCTGCCACTCCTGCCTCAGTTCCTCTGCCCGCGCCATGCCTTTGTCGGTGTCCAACACAGAAGGTCGATTCCCCAATTTATAACGATTGCTGACATTTGCCTACAAACCGATCCGAAGGATGACCCAGAAGACAACTTCTAGAAGACCATCATGTATCATTCCTAAACAGGATTCCCACCCTCGTCAGTGTCTTCAATCGCCTGGACAAGACGATTCAACACCTCTGTTAACTGACCAATCCGTTCCAGTGCAGCGTCTTGGTTTTCCGCTAAGGTTTGCACCGCATCGCTGAGGGCAAAGATCTGGTAGCCCTGCTGCTGCACTTGCTTGGCTAGGGCATCCATATGTTCTGACAACTTCTCAACGGTTTCAGTTGTGGTCAGTACTGCTTCTCCAATTTGCTGAACGACTCTCTCCAGCCGACTCGATTCCCCTTCCACGCTGCGCCTCACCTTTCATCATTGATGGATTTCAACTCCAACAGCTTGTAAAAGGTTAGACAAACACAGGTTGCCCACCTCTTGCCATCTGAGCAAATCCTTCAGGCCTTCCTATGATAAGCCTACTCTAAGAGGACATGAATTCGATAACTGCTGGCGGAGTGTTGCGCTGTGGGCCATACTCCGCCAGCGGCGGGTTTGCGTGGGGCAATGCTTTGCACTAGTCGACGCCAACCATTCGTCGAATCCCCGTTAAGCTGAATCTCCGTTAAGAACGTGAATTCGGGATAAGCTGAAACCCTTACTTTTCCGTGCGCGACGCGCACGGAAAAGT
>DVEB01000361.1 GCA_015295905.1 Synechococcales cyanobacterium M55_K2018_004 | reverse complement strand
GTTTCACACCACAACAAACAGCTACTTTATAGACGGATTTCGTATGAGAGTTTGAAGCATTGGGATGAGCGCTTTTTTCCTTAAAAGAGGCACGGCTCAGCCACGCCTCTCTCAATGATTACGGAATCCTGTCTTCTACCTGCTCAGTTGGGGGCAGGGTGGGAACGACTTGGGGAGTCCGACGCCGACCATCGAGCCAGAGGGTGAGGAGGGCACCAAATCCCAGCAAATTCACAAGCCAGAGGGCTAGCCCCCCCAGAACGGGGATTAGCCCAATGCCAGTAATGATGAGGAGGCCAATCAAAAACTGTTGCAGGTTAGAACGATCTGCCTCCTTCAAGACTAGTTGACCGACCCAAAGTGCAACGCCCAAAGCTCCAATTAGGGGGGCAATGAAAGCAACTAGACCGACCAAGGGGATCAGCGGAATCCCAAGGAGGCTAAACAGCAAAAACATTGCCAGCAAAATCAAGGCTAGACTGCCACCAATTCCCAAGAGAATGGCTTTGCCAGGCGTCTCCCGCACAACAGCCGCCAAGCTTGGTAGAAAGTTGGGCCGGAAGCGAAGGAACAGATACCCCACTAAGGCACCAATCAGGGCCGTCAAGAGATGAGAAAGCGTGCTCAGCACGTAGAAAGGGGAGCCAACTCGCTCCATGCCGTCCCAGGGATCTTGGGGGGGACGGTTTTGCGAGTCTTCGGGTAAGTTGCCGACGGCGCCACCCACGGCTGCGCCAGGTTCGATAATCACTTTGCCACCGACGGCGTAGGCATCCCCTTCAACCCGCGCACCAGGTTTGACAGTGACATTGCCACCCACGGCGATCGCCGTATCGATGACTCTTGCCCCTGGTTCGATAGTGACGTTTCCCCCGACGGCGATCGCATTTTCGACTGTTTGATTGGCCGGTACAACGACACTACCGCCCATCTGCATAATGTTGCTGCCTTGACCTTCAATTTGAGCGAAGGCGGTCGAAGAGAGAAAAACAGCAAGCAGACAGGAAACGATCCCTAAGATCCATTGTTGCTTGAATAGTCGTCTCATAACTCAAAGCCCTTGATGTGAATTTGAGGATTGTATTGGGGATTGACTGCCCAACTCCCTTTGACAAAAGGGGGTTAGAGACGGCAGCAAAGCACACTGCTCAGCCAACCGGGGATGCGTTAGTGAAGAGCCACTGTCAGCCTATCGTTAAACCGCAAAATGCTGACCTCAAGTTTATTAATTGATACCTATGGCGCTGTGAGTGTTGATAGAGGTTAGTCCCGTAGCGTGTGTCGCGTGCTACGGGACTGTGCTACGAAGCTGGGCGTTGCTTCATCCAAATATAATTTTTTGAGTGAGGGGCGCACTCTGGGCGCCCCTCACTCAAAAAATTATTGGTTAACGTGAATTCAGGATACGCTGAAACCCTTACTGTTCCGTGCGCGACGTGCACGGAACAGTAAGGGTTTTGGGTCACCGCGCCCGGCGCGGTGACCCAAAACCCGCTTAACTAGAACTGACGTTTGGTTAAATCAGCAATGCCCGAAGCTGTTCCTGTTACTCAATGAAGTTGCCCACGACTGCCATATGAGGCCGCCCTAGAACTCAGCACTGAGTGGGGTGCGCGGAAAAGGAATAACATCGCGGATGTTTTGCATTCCAGTCATGAACTGCACTAGTCGCTCGAAACCTAGACCAAAGCCAGCATGGGGAACTGTTCCAAAGCGGCGTAGGTCAAGATACCACCAGAGGTCTTCAGGCGACATGCCCTGGGCAACAATGCGACGCTCTAACACATCTAGCCGCTCTTCCCGTTGGGAGCCGCCTACAATTTCACCAATTCCAGGTGCAAGGATGTCCATGGCGCGAACTGTTTTTTCGTCGTCGTTCAGTCGCATATAGAAGGCTTTGATGCTGGTGGGATAATCGGTCACAATTACGGGTTTTTTGAAGAGTTCTTCCGCTAAAAACCGTTCGTGTTCGGACTGCAGATCTAGCCCCCAAGAAACGGGAAACTCAAACTTGCGATCGCTCTTTTCTAGCAGGGCGATCGCCTCAGTATAACTCACTCTTGCAAACTCGTTGTGAATAATGTTTTCGGCTCTGGAAAGAACATCTGTGTCAATGCGTTCGTTGAAAAACGCCATGTCGTCTGGACAATGATCTAGCACAAACTGAAAGACATACTTCAAAAATGCTTCTGCTAACTCCATATTGCCTTCGAGGTCGCAGAATGCCATCTCCGGCTCGACCATCCAGAATTCTGCTAAATGCCGTGATGTATTAGAGTTCTCTGCCCGAAATGTGGGACCAAAGGTGTAGACTTGGCTGAAAGTCATGGCCATAATTTCAGCCTCCAACTGGCCGCTGACAGTTAGATAGGCCCGCTTGCCAAAAAAGTCTTGCTCGAAGTCAACTTGGCCATCCTTCTGCGGGATGTTTTTTAAGTCCAAAGCGGTGACCGTGAAGAGTTCCCCTGCTCCCTCAGCATCATTGGCTGTAATGATGGGGGTGTGCACCCATAAAAAGCCGCGTTCCTGGAAGAAATTGTGGATTGCCATCGCTGCCGCATTGCGGACACGGAAAACCGCACCGAGGGTGTTCGTGCGCGATCGCAGATGGCCAATTGTCCGCAGAAACTCAAACGAGTGTCGCTTTTTCTGCAACGGGTATGTCTCTGGATCAGCCTCACCAAAGACCTTGACCTCAGACGCTTTTAGCTCAATCCGTTGGCCCTTTCCAGGTGAGGGCACCAGCACCCCCGCAATCTCCACAGAAGCGCCTGTATTGATGCGACTGATGACTGATTCATAGTCTGGCAAGTCCTGGTTCACCACGACCTGAATCCCCGCCATTGAAGAACCGTCATTTACCTCAACAAAGGTAAACCCCTTCTGTTCGCGCTTCGTGCGAACCCAACCTTGGAGAGTGACTAGCTCATCGGGTTGTCCGGTTTTCAGCAGGTCTGCAATGCGGTGTTTAGCCATAACGAAAGCGAGAACTAATAGCGATTTTGGATTTTAGAGTTGCGATTTTGGCTGGTGAATCTAAGAATAGGCAAGGCTTCCCGCTAGTTTGTGGGGAGCCTGACGAAGGAAACTTGAGATTGGCACCCGTGCAAAATTGTCCTTCCTTCAACATAGCGGGTTTGAGGATGTTTGGTGGCAATCTGATGGGAAGGTCAGATTGCAGGTTGAATCCAAGCTCTAAAATCCGAAATCTAAAATTAATAGACCGTCTCATCTTCCTTACGCCAGGCGGGATCAACAATACAGAGGAAGACGATGGCTTCATCTCCAATATTCTTCAAAAACTGCACTGCATTGGGGGGGATGTAAACAGCATCGCCGGGTTCAATGCGCTGGATTTCGTCGTTGATGTGCATTTCACCCACGCCGCTGAGAATGTAGTAGACTTCCGAGGTTTTCAAAGAGTGGGGTGTGGAGGTCTGCCCCACTGGAAGGATCGCGTGGGCGAGGCTATAGCGTAGAGCGATCGCCTGTTTGTCGGGATGGAGCAGTTCACGCAGCAGGGTGTGGTCTCCTGCGACAAACTCCTCACACTCACTCAGTTTGCGAACTAGCATATTCCTCAGAGGCTATACTTCTCTCGGTCATCAACGCTGGAGTGATCACTCAGCCAATTTCCAGCAACCCACCGGCCTGATTGTCCTTTGCTTAGGAGGACATCTCAGGCAAAACGGTCTTTTGGTTGAGTCATCGCTCCGGCATTGCCGTTCCTACTATAGGAGCAGTTCAGGCTCCCAATCAAGCTCATCTCAGTGGGGGGGCATCTCGGTTTTGTCGGCCTCAGGCATGACAGCTTGTGGGGAAACAAAAGGGTGCATATCGCGTTTGCCCTCACCCTAAGTCCCGCTTCCCACTTGGGGGAGGAACTTTGAGATGGCTCGGCTCCCCTGCTCCTAACCTGGGAAAAGGGACGAGGGGATGAGGGCCTGCACAGGTGATGTGCTCTCTTGAATCTCAACGTTGATGATAAGGAAGAAAATTTTGAAAGATTAAATCACATTTATTTACAAATGAATTTACAAAAGTAGATGAAATAAAATTGCTCATGCTTGCTTCGACATTTCGTATTTATTAATACGGAACATTCTCATGAATTCCGGCCTAATGAAAAAGGTGAGGAGCGATCGCGCCATTGCTTCCATGCCTTCATTGATCTCAAGAGTCCTGTCTCAAGAGTCCTGAGGGATTGGCAACTGAAAAAATAATGTGCCCCGGCGTAGAATGTGCTAGGCGGTAGCCGTAACGCATCAAACGTATCCATCGTATCTATCCAACGCAGCATGGGATTTGATTTGCCCACAAGCCCCTGACGGCATGAGAGTGCTGAGGTAATTAAGCTCAAGTCATCACCACTGATCTCAAGCCGGGCCCAGTATCGAGTCAAGGCTGGCCAGTATCATCATCGCTGCGATCCCAACAACGCCTAGCGTTCAATGCCTATCTTGGTTTTCCTATCGTGTTTCTGAGACCCCCTTTATGCCTGAACCGCCAATTTCTAACGAGGTCGCTTTGCGGATTGCTCTCGCCTCTCGTCTCTTTCCTGAGTTGCCCCTTGTGGATTTCATTGAAGCACTGCAAGGCTCTGTAGGAGAGCGTTTGGATGAGGACGCCCTGAGTAAAATTACTGTCACCAATCTAAAAACTGCCTTGGGACAGACCTATGACCTCGATGGGGAAGAAGATGGTGAAGATGCCGATGCAATGGATATTGCAGCGCTGAAACAGGCGGTTCGCATTCTCTGGGGAGAGACGAGCGAGATCGATCGCCTGCCCACCATCGAACCCTACCAGGAGGGGGATATCCCCAATTCTATTCGAGTGGCGATCGCCTCTAATAACCGCGAACAACTCGACGGACATTTTGGCTCCTGTTTGCGTTATTTGATCTACCAACTGTCGCCAGACGAAATTCGCCTGATCGACATCCGCTCTGCTCTGGAGGCCGACTTGTCGGAAGACAAAAATGCCTATCGTGTTTCTTTAATCAAAGATTGTCCCGTGCTTTATGTGGTGGCGATCGGTGGGCCTGCGGCAGCAAAGGTGGTGCAAGGTGGCATTTATCCCATCAAGAAGGACAAGGGGGGGCTAGCCAGGGAAGTGTTGCAGGAGTTGCAGCAGGCGATTGCTACTTCGCCGCCGCCCTGGTTAGCCAAGATCTTAGGGGTCGCTGAGGGCGATCGCGTCAAAAACTATAAGGCCCTAGTCTAGCGGTTCAACGATGAGGACTGAACGATGAGAATTTTAGGCGCGACCCAGTTTGACCAATGCGTCCTCAATATTTCCCTGATCAACCTCTGCAACCAGCAGAGCTATGTTGGACAGGAGATGCGGCGACGCTATCTGGCCTGGAACGATGAGGCTGACGAGCCGACAAGAGACCCCTGGCATGACCTGCACCAGTTCACCCTCTACGTGCCCCACCCTGAGCAGCAATATGAGGGCATCACTCTAGAGTATGGCCTTAGCCAGGGCTACAACATTGAGGTGGATCGGGTGGAAGACAGCAGCCAAGTACCTTACAAAATTCCCCCCGGCGGCCATTTTGTCATCGTCCTCAAACAAAAAGGACTCGATGATGGCTTCCAACTCGCAGCCACCGGAATTTTTGTCCGCCCCCTCGCCCTTTTGAGTCTTGACCTCATTGAAGACATGGAGGCAGCAAAATACCAACCGGTTGTGGTGAAACACCCGATCATTCGAGAATATCCGAGTGATTGGCAGCGACAGTTACAACGCTTCCTCAACAACGAAATTCGCGGCGAAGAATTGCCCAATGTAGTGGGATTTGTTGATCAGGCCACGAACCGTGACTATCGACCTCCCTCATGGGATGAGGTTTCCTTAGCTGCAAAAGGGTTCGCAGGAGTTTAAGTGCTCATGGCTCATGAGATCGATTCCAGTTCTATCCAAAATCTATGTAGACAAGCCGTAGATCATTCGTAGTCCATTTGTGGACAACCATTTGCAGACAAACAGGTGAATCACACAAGGAGCGTTCACTAATGACAGAACCCCAACTCACGGCCCCCCACGACACGACTGCCCCCGCCATGGATCCTCAGCGGCAGCAACTGTATTTTGGGCTAATTGAACAGTTGATGCACTGCCCCAACGGTGAAGAACCAGAGGTGCTGGATGCCCATGCAGACCTGCTGGATCCTGGCTTGGTGCAGACCATGACCCAAGTTGCTGCGTACTTTGCTCACCACGACAATCCCGATGGTGCAAAATTCCTTGTCCATGTGGCACGGGAACTGGCGAAGGAACTGGGGCTTTATCCGGTCGTTCCAACTTCTGAGGAGGCATGATGGAACTGCTGGCCCTGGATGCCGAACAAATCGCCATGGATTTCTTGATGAATGACCTAGAGATCCCGGCAGAAGAGCGCGACTTTTTTACCATCCTCTCGGCCCGCCACACGGGCAGTGAGTGGTATGTGGTGGAGATTGGGATTGAAGGCCTGCCAGATAAATGGGTATTGCAGGTGTTTGACACCGGAGACTGTGATCCTTGCTACACGTTTGTTTCACCCATGCCCCCGGGGGAAGACTCTGATCTAGCAGAATTTCCAGAAAGTATTGCTGTGATTGTTGCAGCCGAACGAAGAGGCGAAAGACTATGAAAGCATTGATATCTCGTGAATTAGATGAGTGGTTGTTTCGCAATGGGTTTGATATTGATAACCTGGAGAAACCCGGCAAGAATGGCGACACTGCACTGATGACGGCAACCCGCATGGGAGAACTAGAGATGGTGCGATCGCTTCTCCAAGCCAAGGCTAACATCAACGCCCGTAATAACGACGGCAACAACGCCCTCTGGTTTGCCTGCTGCCGCGATCATATCGAGATCCTGCACCTGTTACTCGAAGCGGGAATTGATCTTGATAACCAGAATGACAATGGGGCGACTGCTCTGATGTATTGTGCATCAGCAGGAAAAACCGCAACCCTGCAAATACTGCTGGCTGCTGGAGCCAATCCTCAGTTGAAAACCCTGGATGACTTTCGAGCGATTGACTTTGCGGCCAACCCTAAAATTTTGGAAATTTTGAAGCGTGTTACGGTCTAAGGCAGTTGTCCAGAACGAGTATCACGCAGCGACGAAACACTCGTTTTTGTCTGTTCAGATGGATCCCAATTATGTGGACCCGTCTACGCAGCCAACTCCCTTCAAAACATATCCGCACTTTTTTCGTCGCTTCCAATTGGACTGCGGACAACCCATGCAGTCCTTCCTACAGTTCACTAGCGCCATTACCTTCCAGAAGCAATACCGGGATGGGGCTTATTCGTTGCGGGTGAATCCCTCTGCGGGAGCACTTTATCCAACGGAGGTGTATGTCCAGCTACGCGGCATTGCTGGACTGATTGATGGCCTCTACCACCTGGAGGTCAAGACTAATTCCCTAACGCTCATTTATGAGTTAATCGATGATGGCCTTGAAGCCTATCTGAACGATGTGCGCCTGATTAGAGGATGCATTCTGCTGATCAGTTGTGCCTACTTCCGCTCCAGTTGGAAGTATAAGCATCGCAGTCTGCGCTATTGCTTTCTAGATGCAGGCCATCACCTAGGGGCAATCGAAGCCTCGGCCTTTGCCCACGGCCTTGCGACAGAAGTGCAATTTGATTTTGACCATGATGCCTTAAATCGAGACCTCGGCCTTGCGCCTCAGGAATTTCTGACAGCAGTGGTTGTTGTTGGAGAACGGCGCGAAAAATCGGTGCGACGGTTGCGATCGCCCCTCCCCTTTGTTCCTGCCACCGACTACTTTGAACCCAGTTCCTTTGTTGAGGCGGGCTACCAGGCGACGTTAGTGCCCGCTGAGCATTTCCAGCCCCTGGCCCAGCCCCAGTTTCCCATCGCCCCCGCCGCTCTCTTAGCTGCCGCCCAGCAACGACGCTCTGCCCGCCGGTTTCAGCCGGCCCAGATCGGCCATGCCGCATACCAAGAACTCTGGGAGTTTCTCAGGCAACCCATTGCCACCGCCCAAGGCGAATCGGTCGAACTCCTCGCCGTGGTGCAGGATGTTGCGGGTATCCCTCCTGGTCTTTATCGCGAAAATCACTGTCTACAGCTTGGGAGTTTCCGAGAAACCGTAGGATACTTGTGCGTCAACCAGGCGATCGCCCGTGATAGTGCAGTCCTGTTCTTTGTGGTGGCCGAGGGGCAGAATTATCGGGTCGCCCTGCAAAAAGCTGGCATCCTTGGACAGCGCCTCTACCTCGCTGCAACTCACCTCGATTTGGGCTGTAGTGGCATCGGTGCTTATTTTGATGACGAAACCCAGGCGTTCCTGCACACTGAGCAGATGGTGTTGTATGCGATCGCCGTTGGTGTCTCCCCAGGTTAGCGTTTGATTGCCAAGGTCAGCCCGTCTCCAATGGGAACCACGCTGAGGTGTATGCGATCGCTCGCATACAATTTCTGGTTCAGCGAGCGGATGTGTTGGGTGCGGTTGTCCTGCACCTCAGGGTCGGCAACCCTGCCAGACCAGAGGGTGTTGTCAATTGCCATCAAGCCACCTGGTCGCAACAGTTGCAGCGATCGCTCAACGTATGCCTCGTAGTGACGTTTATCTGCATCGATGAATGCAAAATCGAACGACCCCCCCTGCCCGTCCTGCAATAACTGATCTAGGGTTTCCAGGGCTGGGGCCAGACGGAGTTGGATCTTGTGGGCAACACCAGCGTGCTGCCAGTGTTGCAGGGCGATCGCACCATACTCCTCGTTGTTCTCGCAAGCGACCAAGGTGCCATCTTGGGGCAGGGCAAGGGCAATTGCCAGCCCACTGTATCCCATAAATACGCCCACTTCCAAGGCTTTTTTCGCTCCCATCAGTTGCAAGAGCAAGGCCATGAATTGTCCTTGCTCTGGCGCAATCTGCATATTGCTCTGGGGGTGAGAGGCGCTCGACTCCCGTAAGCACTGGAGTTCGGTGGGTTCACGTAGAGAAACGGAGCGGAGGTAATTCAACAATTCAGGCGAAAGGCCAAGGGTTTGGAGGGTCATGGGAGGATTTTGGATTCGCGAGTTTGGATTGAGCCGCTTGTCTCTAGGGTTGCAGAAACTCAGTCCGCTCATGTTAACCCAAATCCCCCTCCCCCCGGTGTTTCAATGACAAACACATCATTGGGGTACACCTGGACTTCTGCGCAACTGCCTAGTGCTTCAATCGTGCCGTCTTCCCGTTCCACCGCATTCCGTCCGGGCGCACCCGCTCCGCCCCCAGCAAGACCAAACGGAGCAACCCGACGACTGCTAGAGAGAATCCCCGCTGTCATGGGTGCCAAGAACTGGAGCCGACGGATGACGCCGTTGCCGCCGTGGAATTTGCCTGATCCACCGCTGTTTTCGCGGATTGCAAAGCAGTCCAGCCGGACTGGAAACCGCCATTCCAACACTTCAGGGTCAGTCAACCGAGAGTTGGTCATGTGGGTATGCACTGCGTCGGTGCCGTGAAACCCTGGCCCTGCGCCTGAGCCGCCACAAATTGTTTCGTAGTATTGATATCGGTCATTGCCGAATGTGAAGTTGTTCATTGTGCCTTGGCTGGCCGCCATGACTCCAAGTGCGCCGTAGAGGGCATTGGCGATCGCCTGGGAGGTTTCCACATTGCCAGCCACTACCGCGGCGGGATACTTGGGATTTAACAGACTGCCTACTGGGACGATCAGGTCTAACGGCTTCAAGCAGCCAGCATTGAGCGGAATCTCATCGTCTACAAGGGTGCGAAAGACGTAGAGAACCACAGCTTTGCAGATGGCAAGCGGAGCGTTGAAGTTATGCGGCTGTTGGGGAGACGTGCCTGTGAAATCAATGCGAGCACTGCGGGTAGACTTGTCGATGGCGATCGCTACTTGGATCTGACTGCCATCATCCATCTCATAAACAAAGGATCCATCCTTCAGGACAGTAATGACACGCCGCACGGATTCTTCGGCATTGTCTTGGACGTGCTGCATATACGCCTGCACCGTTGCTAGTCCGTAGTGCTGCACCATCCGTTTGAGTTCCTGAGAACCGCGTTCATTGGCTGCAACCTGGGCCTGCAAATCAGCCACATTCTGGGTGGCATTGCGCACGGGATAAGGCCCGCTGGTCAACAGGTCTAGCAGTTCCCGTTCGCGGAATTGCCCCTGTTCAACCAGCAAAACGTTGTCTAGCAACACGCCTTCTTCTTCAATGGATTGGCTGTTGGGCGGCATCGATCCAGGAGTAATACCGCCGACATCGGCGTGATGCCCTCGTGATGCTACATAGAAGAGCGGTGATGATAATTCAGTTGATGTTTCAATATATACCGGAGTAATGACTGTAATGTCAGGCAGATGCGTTCCCCCATTGTAGGGATTGTTAGAAACGTAGACGTCTCCAGGTTTAATCGAAGCTCCCTTGGCACGAATCAAACTCTGCACACTTTCACCCATCGAACCTAGGTGAACGGGGATGTGTGGTGCGTTGGCGACCAACTGCCCCCACTGGTCGAAAATGGCACAGGAAAAGTCGAGCCGCTCTTTGATGTTGACGGAATAGCTAGTGTTTTGCAGCGTCACGCCCATTTCTTCGGCGATCGCCATGAATAGGTTGTTGAAGATTTCCAGGTAAACAGGGTCAGGAGCGGTGGTGGGGGAAGTGGGTGAGAGGGGTGAGGTGAGAGAAGGGGAGACGTGGGTCAGCAGGAGGTGATGGTTGGGGGTGAGTTCTGCCGTCCAGCCGGGTTCAATGACGTTGGTGCTGGTGGGTTCGATGATGAGGGCTGGCCCAGGGATGCGATCGCCCCCGCAAAGCTTCTCTCTAAGGTAGACCGGGGCATCATGCCAGGAGCCTTTGGTGTAGAGGCGAATGGTTTGTTCTGGGATTAACGGCACCGTTCGGTGGGGCAGGGGAGCCGTTTGCACTTGGACATTGGTTTTGCCAATGACTTCAACAGAGATGGATTCAACGATGAGGGCTTTGCTGGTCATTACAAAGCCGTAGCGTTGCTGATGGATGTGCTCGAACTCAGCCATCATGGCAGCGATCGCCCCCCGATTCACCACGATGGCTGAATCCGTCCCCTCGTATCGCAGATGGACTTTCTGCAAAACGTGGATTTCAGCATCAAGCACGCCTTGGTCAAGGATTTCTCTCTTGCCCTCGTCTGTTAATTGCTGGAATTCCCTGTCCAACATCGGCAGCATTGCTGCTTCCAGCCGTAGCTCAATTGCTTTTTCCCGCAGTGTGGTGATGTCCGCCAAGCCCATGCCATAGGCTGATAACACTCCCGCGTAGGGATGCAGGAAGATCTGCTTCATCCCCAAGGCTTCTGCAATCAGGCAGGCGTGTTGTCCTCCAGCACCGCCAAAGCAGCAGAGGGTATATTCCGTGACATTGTAGCCTCGTTGAATCGAGATTTTTTTAATGGCGTTGGCCATTTTTTCGACGGCGATCGCCAGAAACCCCTCAGCCACCTGTTCGGGCGTGCGGTTGTCGCCTGTCTTCTCACGAATCTCATGGGCTAATTCGGTAAACTTTGTCTGCACAATTGCTGCATCTAGGGGCAAATCCCCTGATGGGCCAAACACCCGCGGAAAAAAGTCTGGCTGTAACTTGCCCACCATCACGTTGCAATCTGTCACGGTCAACGGCCCCCCTTTGCGATAGCTCGCTGGCCCCGGATTGGCTCCCGCTGAGGCTGGCCCCACGCGATAGCGTGACCCATCAAATTGCAGAATTGAACCGCCCCCAGCAGCGACGGTGTGAATCGCCATCATGGGCGATCGCAGCCGCACCCCCGCCACTTCGGTTTCAAAGGTGCGCTCGTATTCACCATTAAAGTGCGACACATCGGTGGAAGTGCCCCCCATATCGAAGCCAATGATTTTGTCGAACCCGGCGGCCTGACTGGTGCGAACCGCTCCTACAATGCCTCCGGCTGGCCCCGATAAAATGCTGTCTTTGCCCTGAAAACGGGCTGCATCCGTCAGCCCCCCATTCGATTGCATAAACATCAATTTGGGAGCTGCGTTTTGCTCGTCCGCCGTCCCCAGTTGTGCGGCAATGCGATCGACATAGCGTCGCAAAATTGGGGACAGGTAGGCATCCACAACGGTTGTGTCGCCGCGACTGACCAACTTCATCAAGGGACTCACCTGATGCGAAGCAGACACCTGCGTAAAGCCAATTTGGCGGGCTAGTTCAGTGGCTTGCCGTTCATGGTCGGGGTAACGATAGCCGTGGAGAAAGGCGATCGCACACGAGCGAATCCCTGCTGCATAGGCATCCTGCAACTCCTCCACCAGTCCTGTCTCTAGCGGACGAAACGAGATCAGTTCTTCGCCCTGCGCCCCCATTCGCTCATCGACTTCGATCACTCGTTCGTAGAGCATTTCAGGCAAAATAATTTGTCGTGCAAAAATCTGTGGACGATTCTGATAGCCAATCCGCAAGGCATCGCGGAATCCTTTAGTGATGAGTAGGAGGGTGCGATCGCCCTTCCGCTCTAGCAAGGCATTGGTCGCCACGGTGGTGCCCATTTTCACCGCTGCAATCTGCTCCGCAGGAATCGGTGCATCTGTTGCCAAGCCCAACAAGTCGCGGATACCCTGCAACGGTGCATCAGCATAGCGTTCAGGGTTCTCAGACAACAACTTGTGGACGACCAACTGTCCATCAGGACGCTGCGCCACAATGTCGGTAAATGTCCCCCCTCGGTCAATCCAGAACTGCCAGCGACCAGCGACCATATCGCCCCTCCCTTCAGTGCCATCTATGGGCGATCGTAATCTGAATTCGAGATCATGACTGCCATGATGAGAAAGAATCTAACGTGACGTGATCTGGATAAGCTGAAACCCTCTTAACCAGAACTGACGTTACTTTACGGGCAATGCTAGAGATAATCCAAAATCCAAAAGCTCACGACTTGCCCTGTCTCAGGGCTTGAATGGTGGCGATCGCCACGTCTGCTGCTCGGTCAATCTCCTTGCCTGTGGTGTATCGTCCCAGGCCAAAGCGGAGGGAGGCGTAGGCGAGTTCATCGCTACGTCCGAGGGCTTTTAGGACATGCGAGGGGGCGACCTTCGCAGAACTACAGGCCGACCCAGAAGAAACGGCGACAGCAGGTTGCAGTCCCAACAGCAATGCTTGACCGTCTACCCCTTCAACGCAAATATTGAGGTTGCCGGGTAGTCGTTGGGTGGGGTGTCCGTTTAGGTGGATGCCGCCCACTGTCTGCAACTGCCGCAAAAGGTGGTCGCGTAGTCCCCGCAGGCGGTTGGCTTCGTCCTTCATTTCCTCAAGCCCCATCTCCACCGCCTTGGCAAAGCCGACAATCTGTGGCGTATAAAGCGTCCCCGATCGCATCCCTCGCTCATGCCCACCCCCGTGCAGTTGGGCTGCTAGGTTGACTCGTGGGTCGCGTCGCCGCACGTAGAGTGCGCCGATCCCCTTTGGTCCATAGATTTTGTGGGCCGTTAGCGACATCAGGTCGATCTGCATGGCCTGCACATCCAGAGGAATCTTCCCAATCGCCTGCGCCGCATCAGTGTGAAAGATCACGCCATGACTACGGCAGATCTGTCCGATCTCAGCGATCGGTTGCAGGACGCCAATCTCATTATTGGCTGCCATCACCGAAACCAGGATCGTATCGGGACGGATGGCTTTTTCCAGGTCGTCTAGCGAGATTAGGCCATCGGGCTGGACGGGGAGGATGGTCAGCTCGAAACCGAGCGATCGCAGATATCCGCAGGGATCCAGCACCGCATTGTGTTCCGTTGCAACCGTGATGATGTGACGGCCTTTGGTGAAATAGGATTCGGCAACGCCCTTGATGGCCAGGTTATTGGCTTCAGTCGCGCCACTGGTGAAAACAATCTCTTCCGGCTCAGCGTGGATCGCCGCCGCTAGGCACTCTCGCGCTTGTTTGACGGCAGCCTCTGCCTCCCAGCCGTACTGGTGAGTTTTACTGGCAGCGTTGCCAAAGTGCTGCGTGAAGTAGGGCAGCATAGCCTCGAGCACCATTGGATCGACGGGAGTTGTCGCGTGGGCATCGAGATAGATAGGACGGTTTGACATCAGGCACCTAGAAAGCGGTTCAACAGGTTGTTGACGGAACGCTTCAACTGCCGCTTGCGTCGCCAACCCTGGAATTGAGCTTCGTAGCGATCGCCCCTTAAGCCGTAGACATTCCAGGCATCGAGTGCGAGAAACATCCCCCAGGTTGCCAGAATGAAGGGAGTCCACAACAGACTGCTGCCGCCGGAGATGAGCAGGGCAATGGCCGCCAAAAAGCCATTCACAATCATATAGCGGGTGCAGCGTTGCTGGAATTGGTTTTGGCGAGATCGATCAAATTCTTGACGTTCGCGTTCGAGGTTGTCCTGCAGGCGCCAGTCTCGTTCTGCAATGGTGAGTTCTGCCGCAGTGATCCCCATTTCGTTGGCAATTTCCAGCAGTTGAGCGCGACTAAGTTGATCCGAGGCCATCTGACGGGCGATCGCCAGATTCAAAATCTGTTGCACCTCTTCGGGAGTATAAACCTCAGACCCTTGGAATTCAGACATTGGGGTGGATCGCACTTCAGCAGCAGGTAGCATGATGACAAATGGTTTGCAGGTCACTTCTTCACTTATACAAAAAATCTCTCAGAAATGGCCGGCTGCGTCGGCCAGAGAGTTTACATTTCGACAAATGACCGCTCCTTCCTCACTGTCCTCAGCCGATTTCAGCGTTGAGGCTTTGGCCGTTCTCCCTCCCCTCCCCTACGGCAACCAAGGATATTTGCGAAAATCGGGCGATCGCTTCTCCAGAAACGCCTGTTTCCCCTCCGCCCCTTCCTCCGTCATGTAGTAAAGCAGCGTGGCATTGCCTGCGAGTTCCTGTAAGCCCGCCTGTCCATCGCAGTCGGCATTAAAGGCAGATTTGAGGCAGCGAATGGCAATTGGGCTTTTTTCGAGAATTTCCTGCGCCCACTGGATGCCCTCGGCTTCCAGTTGTTCGACTGGAACGACGTGGTTCACCAGCCCCATCTCAAGGGCCTGCTGCGCGTTGTACTGACGACAGAGATACCAGATCTCCCGCGCCTTCTTCTGGCCCACAATGCGGGCTAGGTAGCTGGCCCCAAAGCCGCCATCAAAGCTGCCCACTTTGGGGCCAGTCTGTCCGAAGATGGCGTTGTCAGCGGCGATCGTCAGGTCGCAGACGATGTGGAGGACGTGACCGCCGCCAATGGCATACCCCGCCACTAGGGCGATCACCACCTTCGGCATGGAGCGGATCAGCCGTTGTAGATCCAGCACGTTGAGCCGGGGAATGCCGTCGTTACCGACGTACCCTGCTTCGCCTCGCACACTTTGGTCACCGCCGGAGCAGAAGGCATATTTGCCATCGGTGTGTGGCCCTGCGCCCGTCAACAACACAACGCCGATAGAAGTGTCTTCCCGCGCATCCACAAAGGCATCGTAGAGTTCAAACACGGTTTGGGGACGAAAGGCGTTGCGCTTGTGGGGGCGATTAATGGTGACCTTAGCAATGCCATCGGCTTTGTGGTAGAGGATATCTTCGTAGGTCTTGGCGACAGTCCAATTGACAGACATGGGCAGGAAAACCGGGTTCAGGATGGGATTTGGCAACCTTTCCATCATCTCATGCCGGCTCCGTCGGATAAAGGTTGCTATCGGTCTACAGACGGCCCAAATTTGGGCAGGTTTTCCTGCAACCAGCGGGCGTTTTGCTTACGATCGCACCTCACCTCTAAGACCTGAATGCCCTCCTGGGGCAATTGACTGACCCGCTGTGCTAGGTGCTGCCAAGACTGGATGTGTTCATAGTCCACGCCATAAGTGGCACAGAGTTTGGCAAACTCTACATTTTGCGGCGTGGCAAAGAATTCTTCAAAGGGCGGATCAAACTGGGACACCGGCAGAATTTCAAAGATGCCGCCGCCGTTGTTGTTGATCAAAACAATGGTGAGATGCCCTCGGCAGTGGGATTGGATTAGAAATCCATTGGTGTCGTGCAGCAGCGCCAAGTCGCCCGTCAGCAGAACAGTCGGCTGGGAGTTGGCAGCGTGGGCAATGCCGAGCGCTGTAGAGAGGGTGCCATCGATGCCATTGGCTCCCCGGTTGAAGTAGGGCTGGATGTGGCGATCGCCCGGTTGCCAGAACCACTCCATATCGCGAATGGGGGTGCTGTTGGCAATGAAGAGGGGCGTGTTTTCCGGCAGAGTTTGGGAGAGTAACCAGGCAACTTTGCCCTCTAGGAGTTCTTCCATTGCAGCGAAGTGAGTCTGGAGCGATCGCCGGGCAGCCTCTTCCGCATGACACCAGGATTTCAGGTAGGGGGAGGGAGGGCAGGCAAGGGGGGGAGAGCAGGGCAGGGTGGCGACCAATTGTTCGAGGCAGAGGGGCAGATGGATGGTGCGGAGGTGAAGCGGGTCGAGGTTGCGATCGCCCTCGTCGATTGCCCATACTTCTGGTTGGGTGTGCTGTAGCCAGAGGCGAAGCTCTTTACTGGTGGGCATTTCACCGATGCGGATAACAAAATCGGGAGCCAGTTCGGTTGCCAGGGCGCGATCGCGCAGCAGCAAGTCGTAGGTCGAGATCAAGTAGGGATTGAGTGCAGCATAGTTTCTCAGTGGCGAGAGGGCTTCTGCCAGAACGGGAAAACCCAGGGTTTGGCTAAGATGGGCGATCGCTTCACAGTAGCGGTGAGGGTCGGCGGGTTGGGCGGGGCCTGCGACGAGAATGCCCCGCCTGTCGGGGGGAATCGACAGCGGCAGCCTGATGGAGGATGGTGGCACCCCAGTGGACTGGAATGCAGTCGGGCGCACAGCACTGAAGAAGGCTGGGGGAAACCGTTGGGCGATCGCCGCTGCTTCAGCGTGGGGGAGGGGAACTAACGGATCGCGGAAGGGAAAGTTGAGATGGACGGGGCCAGGGTGAGGGAATTGGGCGCGATCGCACGCCTGCACCATTGTCTGACGCAGGTAGGCCAGGTGGGGCAGTTCTGGACTGGGTAACGCCACCTCGTGATACCAGTTGGGGAAGCTGCCGTACAACTTCTGCTGGTCGATTGCCTGTCCTGCGTTGCAGTCCCGCAATTCTGGGGGGCGATCGGCAGTGAGGATGAGCAGAGGAACTTGGCTTTCGTGGGCTTCAATCACCGCTGGATAAAAGTTGGCACCCGCCGTTCCTGAGGTACACACTAACGCCACAGGCTGGTGCTGTCGGCGTGCTACCCCCAGCGCAAAAAAGCTGGCAGAGCGTTCATCCAGGATTGGGATCGCTTCTATACCAGGGTGTTGGGCAAAGGCGATCGCCAGAGGAGCCGAGCGGGACCCCGGACAGACCACTGCCACTCGCAATCCCCAATAGAAGAGAGTTTCGACAGCGACTGAAGCCCAAAGGGTGTTGGTATTGCGAAAATCGACGGGCATAAGCAGCGGGGCGTTAGCAGTGTATTCATCACAACATGGTGAGGAGACTGACTGTTCTATAAACTGCAAAGGAATTCTGTGATTTTCAATGATAAAGCGTGCTGCTCGCTCAGGCTTGTTGATCGAGTGGACTTATAGGGTCGTCAAGCATGGTGAACGCTGGTAAGGACTGGGTAACCCAACCCAAGCCGCAGAAAAGTCCCATTCTCCAAAATAGTGGGCAAGATGGATTAGGTGTCCGAAATCGTGGTTGTGCGAAACAAGTGTGAGGAGTGTATGGATAAAAAGTCGAGGCAACCGTTGATTGTGGCCCATCGCGGCGCATCTGCCTACGTCAAGGAAAACACCCTGCCCGCGTTTGAAAAGGCAATTGCCCTGGGGGCAGACATGATCGAGTTTGATGTCCGCCGCACACGCGACAAAGTGCTGGTCATTCACCACGACCCCGACCTGCACAACTATCCCATCCGCAAACTCACCTACGACGAGATCCGCTCTCTCGACCCAGACATTCCCACCCTGGAGTCGGCGCTAGAGGTCTGTCAGGGGCGCATTCGCCTAGATGTGGAACTGAAGGGGATCGGCTACGAAAAAGAAGCGGTACGGTTGCTACTCCGCTGTTTGACCCCTGAGTCCTTTGTGGTGACTTCTTTCTATCCCATCTGTATCGAGCGGGTCAAAAAGCGCTGTCCAGAGATCACCACTGGATTCTTGTTTGGTGACATTACTGTGAATGTGTGCAAATCTCTGCGGTGTACTGCTAACTCAGTCCGCCGCCGCGTTCGTAAGATGCGGGCCGATTTTGTCGCCCCAGACTGGCAGTTGCTCGATAGCCATCTGCTCTCAAAGGTTGTGACGGGGGAACTGCCGATCTGGGTCTGGACGGTCAATGAGGCTCCGGTGCTGCAACAAATGTTGGGCGATCGCCGCATCAAAGGGATCATCACCGATAAACCCGACTTGGGCATGAGCCTCCGGCAGCACCACCAGGACTCGTTACCCGCCCTTTCATAAATAACGTCAGCTCTGGTTAAGCGGGTTTTGGGACACCGCGCCAGGCGCGGTGTCCCAAAATCCTTGCTTTTCCGTGCGCGTCGCGCACGGAAAAGCAAGGGTTTCAGTGTATTCCAAAGGCGCGTTTGCTCCAGGCTTGCCTAGCGCGGGACCCCAAGGAAGACATCGCACCCCCTCTAGCGGCTATTCGTCGTCGTGGGCGAAACGGTTGTAGAGGAAGTCGAGGGCGTAGTTCCGCAGGTGATAGAACTCTGGATCTTCCATAATGCGGGCGCGATCGCGCGGACGGGGGAAGGGGATCTCGAGGATCTCGCCCACGTTGGCTGCGGGGCCATTGGTCATCATCACCAGACGGTCTGCCAGGAATAGCGCCTCGTCGATGTCATGGGTGATCATCAAGACGGTGCATTTATGATCGTTCCAGATTTTCAGCAGTTCTTCCTGGAGTTCTTCTTTGGTGATGGCGTCCAACGCTCCAAACGGTTCGTCTAGGATCAGCACCTCAGGCCGGATGGCTAGGGCACGGGCGATCGCCACCCGTTGCTTCATCCCCCCCGACAGTTGGGGGGGCTTCTTGTCTGCCGCGTCTGCCAGCCCCACTAGGGCCAAGTTTTCCTTGACGATTGCGGCTTTCTCAGAGTAAGGCCGGTCGGGGTGAACCGCATCCACTGCCAAGAAAATGTTTTCAAATGCAGTCAACCACGGCAGCAGCGCATAGCCCTGGAAAACCACCATCCGGTCTGGCCCTGGTTCTTTCACCTCCTTACCGTTGACCCTGACGCTTCCGGTCGTCGGTTTGCTGAAGCCCGAAACCATATTGAGTAAAGTGGTTTTGCCACACCCGGAGTGCCCAATCACGCAGATAAACTCGCCTTCACGCACGGAAAGGTTGACATTTTCCAAGACGGTGTAGGCGCCTGTGGGCGTGGGATAAACCTTAGAAACATTTTCAATCACCAGCAAAGGTTGAGCGCTAACCGTTGCAGCGGCCACCTGAGAAACTACGCTCATCGGAGTGTCGTTAATTACTTGCATAATTGTGAGAATCCAAAAATGACGAAACGGGACGAAGCGATCTGCCGTGCAGTCTAAGAACACTGGGCTAGCTTGCCTTGGCGCTTGGGGCATCAAGCACCACTTCTGCCATGTAAATGTCGTGCTTGATCTCCAGGCTGTTGAGATAGGCGATCGGGTCATCGGCATTAAACACCGACCCATCAAACAGCTTGATTGCACCACGGCTGTAGGCAATATCCGTCAGTCCCAGTTCGCGGGCGGCTGTGCTGAACACATTGACCTTGCAGACCCGCTCTAGGATCTCAACCCAGTTGCGGGGGAAGGGCGTATCGCCCCAGCGTGCCATCTGGGTCATCATCCACAGGTGCTCAGTCCGGCTGGGACGATTCACTCCCTTGCCAAAGAATTGGTGGTGAGCATACTCCCGCATGGGATGGTCGAGGTTACAGGCTGTCGCATGGGGAGGCCCCAAGTGGATGTAGGCAGGATCGCAGGCCAAGTATTCGCGGCGACTGAGAATTTCACGCACCTCTTCGTGGTTGGCCTCGTCGGCACAATACTGGCAGGCGTCGAGGAGTGCCTTCACCAGTGCAATGTGCGTGTTGGGGTAGGCGATCGCCCAGTCTTCCCGCACGCCTAGTACCTTACCGGGGTGACCGTCCCAAATCTCCAGGTCAGTGGCAATGGTGAAGCCAATGCCATCAATAGCCGCCCGCAGGTTCCAGGGTTCACCCACGCAGTAGCCGTCAATGCTGCCCGATTGCAGGTTCGAGACCATCTGCGCTGGTGGAATCGTGTCGAGCTGCACATCCTTATCAGGATTGATGCCACCGCTGGCCAGCCAGTAGCGCAGCAGGAGGTTGTGCATCGAAGAAGGGTGCACCATGCCGAAGGTGTGACGCTGGTCGGTTGATTCCAGCAGCATCCGCTTAAGGTCAGTCAGGCTATGAACGCCTTGGTCGTAGAAGCGCTTGGCCAGGGTAATGGCGTTGCCGTTGCGAGTCATGGTCATGGAGGTGACGACGGGCAACGGTGGATTTTCCCCCCCTCCAATGGTCATCCAGATGGGCATCCCGGCAGGCATCTGTGCGGCATCCAGGTATTTGCCCGCAATGCCATCCCGAATGCCGCGCCAGTTTGACTCGCGCACCAGCGACACTTCATCTAGGCCGTGCTTGACGAAGAAGCCTTTTTCCTTGGCAACGGCAATCGGGGCGCAGGCCGTCAGTGGCACAAAGCCAATCTCCAAATTAACCTTCTCCAGGCCATGCCGCGACACATCCGATTTCTTACGGGCACGCAATTGCTTAATCCGCTTTTGTTGGTTGAGGAAGTAGATGATCTCGCTGCGATAGCTGTAGTAGTGGGGGTGGTTCACCACCTCTAGCCGCTTGCGCGGACGGGGGATATCCACTTCCATGATTTGTCCAATCTTAGACGCGGGGCCGTTGGTCAGCATCACCACGCGGTCAGATAGCAGCAGAGCTTCATCCACATCGTGGGTCACCATGATGGCCGTCACGTTGTGCTCTTCGCAGATCTGCATCAGCTTCTCTTGCAGGTTGCCGCGAGTGAGGGCGTCTAACGCGCCAAATGGCTCATCCAGCAACAGCAGCTTAGGACGGATAGCTAGGGCACGGGCGATCGCCACCCGCTGCTTCATCCCCCCCGAAAGCTGGCCGGGGGGCTTGTCTGCTGCGTGGCCCAGACCCACTAGCTGGATGTGCTCTTCAACAATGGCGTTGCGCTCAGACTTGGGCAAGTCCTTCAGCACCTCGTCCACAGCTAGGGCAATATTCTGGCGGACGGTCATCCAGGGCATCAGCGAATAATTCTGGAATACCACCATGCGGTCGGGGCCAGGACGCATAATTTTCTCGCCATCCAGCAGGGCCACCCCTTCGGTGGGCAGGTCTAACCCTGCTACCATGTTCAGCAGCGTGGACTTGCCACAGCCCGAGTGTCCAATCAGTGAGACAAATTCTCCTTGCTTAATCGTGAGGTCAATCCCCTTGAGGGCGACGTATTCATTTCCGCCAGGGAGCGAAAAGGTTTTTCCAAGTTGTTCAACTTCAACCAGCGTAGAAGATGGAGACATAGCTACTCATTAACTCAATTAGGACAAAACGGTGCTCAGGTGTCGCCGCAGTCAAGGAGAGGAAAGCGCCAGGAACAGCAGGGAGGAGATTGGCAGAATGGAACTGGCAGAGTGGGAGTGAGCGATTGCCCCTAGAACCATGCCAACGCCTGGATTACACTGAGACGGAGATTGGTCATTCACACTGAGTCATTCCCACTAAGCTGATATCCATTCCTAGTTGCTAAGACTGACATCCATTGCAAATGACCAATTTCCAACGATTTGAACTGAACCTAATGCGTTGATTTAAGCCTTAGGCTCGATCAACTCCACCGTTCCGTTATCAAGATCGTAGTAACCACCAACAATCTTGAGTTCATTCTTCTGAATTAGTCCAGCTAAGATGGGTGACTTCTTCAGAGTCTCAATCTGCACAAGAACAGTATCCTTGATTGCGTTCACCAAATCATTTCCTTCTTTGCCTGCTGCCTTCTTCACTCCTGGTTCAATAAAGGGAACGAGAGTACCAATCTTGCTCTCAGCGGGAAGCTTTTGACCGCGCAGCACCGCGTTGACGGCACCGCAGCCTTCGTGACCCAGCACCATGATCATCCGACAGCCCAGCACCGCACAGCCAAACTCCAGACTGCCGATCGCCTCAGGAGTTGCAACATTGCCCGCCATGCGAACGACGAAGCAGTCCCCAATTCCCTGGTCAAACACCACTTCCACAGGAACGCGCGAGTCTGCGCAACTGAGGAAGGCTGCAAAGGGAAACTGATCTGCTCCGGTTTCCACCAAGCGAGCAAAGTCCTGACGGGGATGAGCCGCCTTCTGCTCCACAAACCGCTTGTTCCCATCCATCACCAGCTTCAGAGCCTCATCTGGAGCCATATCGGCTGAGAAGGGACGATTCTGAACCTCAGGAGGGACGGCTGGTGCAGCAGGGGCAGCAGGAGTTGCCTGGGCAACAGTTGCCTCGGTAGAAGACTGGGAAGCGGTGGGCTGGGAGGAACAGGCAGCGGTAACAGCAGCCGTGGCTCCAGCAGCTCCCATTAATTTGAGCAGACTACGACGACCGAGAAAACCATGAATGCGAGACATAGAAACCTCAATAAATTCGCGTGATGAAGATGTGGAAGAAAGTGATAACTGCGTTGAGAGCGTGAGGATGACTCAGAGATTCGCGTGATGATTGTGCCTTAGACAGAAAACAAAACCATAAACTCTTACAAAGGTGACAGCCTGAGTAGAAGGTTATGCGGGAGAAACCTTAGTGCCAATCCAGGCCACTAAACGGTCGAGGATCAAACCCGTTGCACCGATGTAAAGCAGCGCAATGATGATGCCTGTGATGTAGTTGTTCTGGTATTCATCCCAGATAAAGAAACCAATCCCCGGCACACCAGACATCACGATCTCTGCCGCAATGATTGCCAGCCAGGCCAGACCAATTCCAATCCGCAAACCCGTGAAGATATAGGGCACTGTCGCCGGAATCAACACCTTGAAGAAATATTTCTGCTTGGAAAGGCGCAGCACCTTTGCAACGTTGTTGTAGTCGCTAGGGATCTGCTTCACCCCCACAGCGGTATTGATCAAGATGGGCCAGATGGCAGTAATGAAGATGACAAACAGTGCAGCAGGCTCGTTCATCTGGAGCGCAGCCAGGGAGATGGGCACCCATGCCAGCGGCGGAACCACCCGCAGAAATTGGAAGATAGGGTCAAGGGCACGATACAGCAAGTTGTTTACCCCAACCAAAATGCCCAGTGCAACGCCGATAAGCGCTGCAAAGGAATAGCCAATGGCGACCCGCTTTAGGCTGGACATGACTAACCAGAACAGGCCGATGTTGGTGTCACCTGTGCCTCGAACCACGGCATTAAAGACCGTCCCCCAGTAGTCTTCAGCGCCGCCCACATGGAAGGGATTAATCAGCGGGGGACCGTCTTCTGCACTGAAAGCATCCTGGATGACCTGGACAGGGCCAGGGAAGGTGTCGGTCGAGAAAAGCTGCCAGATCACACAGAAGATGAGAACAGCCACAATCGGAGGAACAACGTTCCTGATAAGGGCCTTGAGAAAAGCATTGTCTGACGCTATTTTGCGATTGCTTAGCGTACCTGCGGTCATGGATGTAAATCTCCTCTAAGGCTTAGGGAAAGTGAATCATGGGAGGGAATCAAGTGAATCAACCTGGAGACAGAGCCAGCAGTCGCCACCGCTGCTTTGCCTCACTCATCAACGCGACAGTGAATCCAATTAGTGAATCCAATCAATGCAAAATGCAGGAGAAAACGGATGCAGCAGCAGTGTTGAATCAAGCACTGCGCTCAACAATGCTAGAGGGATTAGTTCACCACCAGACAGGCAGAGAACTAAACATTGCGAGCAAGCCAGTGCTAGGCTCTAGAGCTAGACTTTCTTAATGGCAAGGCTCTTGAGGTAAGCATTGGGATCGTTGGCATCAAATGTCTTACCGTCAAAGAAAGTCTCCACACCGCGGGTAGTCTCCTTTGGAATATCAGCTTCGGGAATACCTAGTTCCTTCGCTGCCTCGCGCCAGATGTCCTCACGGTTCACCTTGTCAACGATCGCCTTGATGTCGGTGGTGTCGGGCAACATACCCCAACGCACGTTCTCTGTCAGGAACCAGGTGTCATGGCTCTTGTAGGGGTAAGACACGCTGCCTTTGGCGTCCTTCCAGAACAGGGGGCCTTTGGCGCGATCGTTGATGGCTGGTTTACCATCGCCCATGTTGTATTTCCCTTCTAACGGTGGGGTGAGGATTTCTGCCGACACATTGAAGAATTGGCGGCCTGACAATAACTTTGCCATCTCAGGGCGGTTTGCCGGGTCATCGCACCACTGTTGTGCTTCCATGACTGCCTTTAGAACAGCCTTGGTGGCATTGGGGTGCTTGTCAACCCAGTCTGCCCGAATGGCCAGATATTCCTCCGGGTGGTCGGGCCAAATTTCAGCCGTCAGGGCCGCCATGAAGCCAATTTCATCAGCCAAAATCCGGAAGGGCCAGGGATCACCAGTGCTAAATCCGTCCATTGTGCCCACCTTCATGTTGGCAACGGTCTGGGCTGGAGGAACGGCGATCAACTTGATATCGTTATCGGGGTCGATGCCACCAGCCGCCAGCCAGTAGCGAATCCACAATTCCTGGTTGGCAGCAGGGAAGGTATAGGCAGCGGTGAAGGGGTTCCCCGCCGCTTTCAAGCTCAGGATAAAGTCCTTAGCGCCACTCAGGTTCAGACCAATGTTTTTCCCTGTCAGGGCCGTACCGTCTGCCCGCTTGTTGGCGATCGCAATCCCATTTCCCTGAGTCGAAGTCTGCATCAGTACATACATGGGGATTTTGACATTCCCCTTGGTGATCACCCCTTCAGAGATCAGGTGAGGCATGGGCATTTGCCACTGACCGCCGTCAATCCCACCCCCAGCAGAGCCAATCTCAACGTTGTCGCGTGCTGCGCCCCAGGCAGACTGCTTGATGACCTGAGCATTGGTAAGACCATGCTTGGCAAAGAAACCCTTCTCCTGGGCAATCACCAGGGGAGCAGATTCAAAGATAGGAATATAGCCTAAACGGATGGTATCTGTTTCCAAGGCAGCACCACCGGCCACAGGAGCTGCGGCTGGGCTTGTGCCACCAGCCGCAGGACTAGCCGTAGGACTGGAGGGTGCACTAGAGCAACCTTTGAGTGCGACTGCGCCCAGTGCAGTCGCACCTGCGGTCATCAAGAACTTACGACGAGAATTGAGAAATTTGGACATAGAACCTCCTGACTGCTAGAGAGACATCTGGCAGAAGAACCTGGTGTGCTTGGATTGAAAGAAAGCTATCGACCAATCCTGGAGATGTGAAGTGGGCAGCAGCCCAAAAGCTGACCGACGACCCACAGACCTCCGGGTGGCAACTTTGCTTACGTGATGAATCAAAAAATCAGCGCATTTGTCTGATTGATAAGTTAGTTTACCGATTTTATGCAACGGATCAATTAGCGTTGGAAATGAATCTCAAATGGTGATGATAAGTTGTTTTTTAATATTCACCTGAAAATTAACAGAATCACCGAAAACCCCTGATACGTTTCTATTCTGGCCATCAACACCATCTATAGTCTCAGCTTGTCGATGATCTTAAAAGAACCTAAAAAGCTGATTATTTCGTTGACTCCTATTGCAATTTCTATTGCAACGATTAGGGTGTTTCGAGATGACTAACATTGCCTTATTTATTTCCTATGGCAATGATTGAGAATTCCCGGGGAGTTATCCCAATTCTGTCCGTGGTGTGGGCTTTGCCTGCACCACTCACAAAACTAAAGGGATTTGGCAAAAGTGGGGCACCCAGCCCCGTGGGGTAGTGATTAGACCCGTCCTAGGAATGCAGATCAGGGAACCACCCGCACGAGTTTGCCGCTCGTAGTTGCAACGACCAGACTGTCTTCTTGAGCGAGGACTGCAAAGGGAAACGCATAGCCTGCCTGCGCCAGATTGGTGATCACAGTCATCTCTGCATCTGAAGTGACCTGCACGAGTGGCCCTGCATTCAAAGCAACCACCAAGGTATTTTGAAACAGCGTCAGCCCTAATGGAATGCCGAGTTTCGCAGCCTGAAAATCCACTAGGGGCGTGATGTTTCCCGCTGGACTCACTTCAACTAGATGCCCCTTTTCCTGGGCGACGATGTATTTGCCCTCTCGCTCAATCAAAGCAAAGGGAATCCCGTATTCCGACAAATCAGCAATGGGGGCGATCGCGCCCTCTGCCGTTACTCGGACTAGTAGCCCCTGGGATGCCAGCACATTGGGGGAGAGGGTGACAATCCACACAGGTTGACGGTCCGCTGCGATCGCTGCATTGGGTGAGGGTTGCAGGGCGATCGCTGGCTCAGCAGGTGAGGATGAAGGGGCAGGAGTGGCGGACGGAGCAGCCGGTAAGGAAGACGGTAGAGGCAGAGGCGATGGCAGAACCGCTGTCGGATAGAACTGAGACTGAATAATGCCAAAGGGGGCACCCAAAGGGGTCAGGGACGTAAAGTCTGCAATCTCCGTAATGCTTGCAGAGGAACTGACGCGGATTAATCGACCCCCGATCCCAAAGCTGGAAACCGTTAAATAAAAATTTCCCTGACTAGCAGCAATGCCAAAAGGAACCCCAAATCTTTCGCACTCAAAGCCCCGACAGAACTGGACCAGCGTTTTTGTCGAGCCGTCAGGATTGACGCGCAGCAAACGACCATCTAACGTCGGCAGAACATAGCCGTCGCCATCACGAACCATGCCCTGGAACGTATGGACATTTAAGTCAGTGGCCAGTACAGAAATTGATGCCATAGGCAGCCCGTTGGCAGCGTTAGGTCTCGATGTTGGTAGCGGAATCGGGCAACAGTTCTTCCTCGCCTCATTCCTAGTAACGTCAGTGAGGTGAGTTTTGGAATGGCGATCGGCAAAACCACCTGCTGTCTAATATCCCTACTACCTGATATCAGTGTTCCTACTACCTGATATCAGTGTTGCCTGAATTCACGGTATTGACGCGACTCAATTGGGAGGCGTGCTCTCAGTATAGGCGATCGCCCAGCAAGACGATTGCGGATCACTGCGCCATCAGCAATTCTTAGCATGCAAAGTAGAAGTGGGATGTTCGCACTCGCAGGGGGCAAACTTTTTCGCAAATTCAGAAAATGTGGCACGTTTACAGGATGTTCGCACTCGCAGGGGGCAAACATCCCATACTAGAAGTCCAAAATGAGAATTGCTGCCGCGCCAGAGACGTAGAGGACAACAACTGTCGCCAGAAATCTACGCTATTGTTAAGATGTGTGAAGATGACGCAACAACCCATGGTGAACCTCATGGCAATTTTTGGATTTGGCAAAAAGTTAACGCTGCCGACCGCTGCCGAAGCTCTGCCAGGGCGGTCTGAAGAGATGCCCGTGCCTGCCCGTCATTTCGTCAATGGCAATCCCCTCAAGCCACCGTTTCCCCCCGGAATGGAGACTGCCATGTTTGGGATGGGCTGCTTCTGGGGCGCAGAGCGCAAGTTCTGGCAACAGCCAGGGGTCTACACCACTGCTGTTGGCTATGCTGGTGGGCTAACCCCCAATCCCTTGTACCAGGAAGTCTGCACTGGCATGACTGGACATAACGAAGTCGTGCTTGTGGTGTATGACCCTAGCGTGGTCCGCTACACTGACCTGCTGAAAGTGTTTTGGGAGAACCACGACCCCACACAGGGAATGCGACAAGGGAATGATGTGGGAACCCAATATCGCTCTGGCATCTACACCTTTACGGCAGAACAGAAGGCGCTGGCGGAAGCCTCGCGTGATGCGTATCAGCAAGCGCTCAGTGCCGCTGGCTATGGCACCATCACCACCGAGATTCTGGACGCTCCTCCGTTTTATTATGCAGAAGAGTACCACCAGCAATACCTTGCGAAGAACCCGAATGGTTACTGTGGGCTGGGCGGTACTAAGGTCTGTATGCCTGAAATGACAATGGCTTAATCTGCACCACCCTGACATTAATAGCTGCTTGCAGTAACGTCAGTTCTGGTTCAACGGGTTTTGGGGCACCGCGCTGGGCGCGGTGCCCTAAAACCCTTGCTGTTCCGTGCGCGTCGCGCACGGAACAGCAAGGG
>DVEB01000355.1 GCA_015295905.1 Synechococcales cyanobacterium M55_K2018_004 | reverse complement strand
CCCTTGCTGTTCCGTGCGCATCGCGCACGGAACAGCAAGGGTTTCAGCTTATCCCGAATTCACGTTCCAGTTAGGGAGCCGAGAGGAAGAGAATAACGCGTTTTGTGGGCGACCCTGCTGCATCGGGTTTCCCGCAAAACGCGCTTTAATCATGAGTGCGTAGCGCCATACTAGGGTGGAACAAGGTTACCGGGGTGGAACAAATGGAGTCACTTGGCCTCCCAAGGCTTCGACAATCGTCGTGGTATTTGCCACCATCATGTCAACATAAGTTGCAGCATTGCTGCCTGGTGCGCCAATCGAGTCGGAGTAGAGTGGTTTCGGAGCCAGCTTCACCCCCGCTTCTTCTGCAACGGTTGTAATCAATCGGGGGTTGATTGTCGTTTCCGCAAAAATAGCAGGCACCCGTGCCGATTTCACTGCCTCCACTAACTTTTGCACCCTTTGGGCACTGGGTTGTTCTTCCGTGCTAATCCCAATTAAAGTTCCCATCACCTCCAAACCGTAGGCGTTGGCAAAATACTGAAATGCATCATGGGTTGTAATCAGCCGTCGTTGGGCGGGAGGAATGGTGGCAATTTGCTGCTGAATCCAGGCATGTAGTGATTCCAATTCTCGAATCAGTGCATCAGCATTGCGTGCAAATTCAGCTTGGTCTTCTGGCGCAACTCGCGTTAACCCCGCTTGGATGGCACGGGTCATGGCGATCGCATTGCGTACATCACCCCACACATGTGGGTCAGGCACCCTCACCCCCTCTTTCTCTAACTGTAGTGGTGTGACCACCTCTCCCACCGCTAGCTTTTCAGCCCGTAGCCCTGCCGCGTTCATCATGCGGATCAGTCCCGGTTCTAGATTGAAGCCGTTGTAGAGGATCAGATCTGCCCGCTCAAATGCCACAGTATCCGCCGGAACAGGTTCGTAGACGTGGGGATCAGAGCCAGGCGGCAAAATGCCAGTTAGCTCAATTTCATCGCCCCCCACCTCCTGGGTCAAGTCAGTCAGGATCGTACTAGTCGAGACCACTCGGGGTTTGTCCGACTCCCTAGGGGCAGAGGGTGTGCAGGCTCCCAGCAATAGTCCCATCACCAGACCCAGTAGGGAGAGCTTGCTAAGAGAAGAAAAAACAGCAGCACGGAAACAACTCGTGCCGTTGGAATATGCCACATTAAGACGTTTGTCCGTACAGCAAAGGCTGCTGCAAGTTTCCCAGCGTAGAAGTAGAAGCATAATTCAGCCTTTTTTCTATTACAACTCGTCTACAACTCGTCAATATGGGTGCCAGAAGGTACTAATTGCGATTATAATGAAGTCATAACGACTACGATTTAGCCATTGTACGCATTGCCAGTCTAGACAGAGGTGCGCTAGAGAATCCGTTGAATGCTTTGCCCCGTCGGGCTTTTGCAATCTAAAATCGCAAACTCAACTGTGAAAATGGCTAACCTCTCTGGGTCGTGCACTTAGCTCTACTGCGTGCTCTGCCCTAAACCTCCGTCATTTCCCCCCTAGACGCCAGCAATATTGCAACTCTAGGCACATTTCATTTTTTATTCATTTTCTATGTTAGATTTTTGAATAGGAAGATTTCATTATTCTTTCATTTTTTGCCCCTGTCTTGCTGTTCTACTCGTGGGCGTCTGTTCGTGGAGTAGTGACAGAGATCTCAACTTCATCCTCGGGAGACATGATGATGATGCAAGCCCAACTCCTACCCTACAGACTCGATTTCAAGCTACAGAATACTGCCCCCATTGCCACAGCAATGGAAAAGACTGCACCACGCACTTGTATGGGTTTACCAGAGGGAGTCACTCTCCAGCACCTCAGCGTCAAGTACCGCACGGTTGAAGCCCTGCAGGATGTTAGCCTGACCGTGCCGCCTGGGCGACTTGTGGGAATTTTTGGCCCCAATGGTGCGGGTAAGAGTACCTTAATTAAGGCCATGCTAGGACTCATTCCCGCTCGTGGTCAGGTGCTTTACAACAAGGACGGAAACGTTCGTCCCCTGATTGACCAACTCGACCAAGTGGCCTACGTTCCCCAGCGATCGCAGATAGACTGGACGTATCCTGCCACTGTGTGGGATGTGGTCTTGATGGGCCGCACCCGCCGCACCGGATTCTTCCGGCGCTTCTCCGCCAGCAGCAAACGCACCGCTCTGGTAGCCTTGGAGCGCGTCGGCATGGCAGAACTGCACGATCGCCCCATTGGTCAGCTTTCTGGTGGGCAGCAGCAGCGGGTTTTTCTGGCACGGGCGATCGCGCAGGAAGCCAGTATTTTTTGCCTAGACGAACCGTTCACTGGAATTGACCAGAAAACACAGGACACTATCTTCCAGATCCTGCGAGAACTGGCTGATGCGGGCAATGTCGTCATGGTTGTGAATCATGACTTAGGCGAATCCATCCAACACTTTGACGATATCTTGCTGCTCAATCGCAGTGTTGTGGCCTACGGCGATCGCACGCAGGTACTCACCCAGGAGAATTTATATCAGACCTACGGTGGCCGTGTCCTGGTTGCCGCTTAGAGAGTGTTTGACAAGTTGATTTTTTGGGGTATGCCGCGCCCCAAAAACAACCCTCAACACGACTCTTTAGATAGCGTCTTAGGGTTCAACTCCCGTGAGGCACCACGTGTTTTACACCCCCCCGGTGTTTCACCGTCATTTTCGCTTCAACGTTATTTTATGCGGGTATCGCGATCATGCTACTCCTTGAACCACTTCAGTACGCTTTCATGCAACGAGCGCTAGTGATTGCGATTCTTGTTGGCTTGATTTGTGCCGTAGTTGGGAGTTATTTGATGGTGCAGCGTCTCGCCTTGTTAGGTGATGCCATCAGCCACTCTGTCTTGCCTGGTTTGGCGATCGCATTTATGCTAGGGGGCAATATCTTTGTTGGAGCCTTCATCGCTGGTGTACTCAGTACGATGGCAATTGCTTGGATTAAAGCGCGATCGCCGATTAAAGAAGATGCTGCCATGGGCATTGTCTTCTCTGCTTGTTTTGCCTTGGGTGTTATTCTCATCACCCTGATCCAGACTGATAACAAAATTGACCTCAATCATTTTCTATTTGGCAACATTCTAGGTGTCACCTTTGAAGAAGTCTGGCAGACGGCATTGATTGCTGGAATTGTTCTGTTGATTGTGCGATCGCTCTATAAAGAACTTCTCTTCTACACCTTCGATCCCCTAGGCGCACAGGCTGCCGGACTGCCTACCCAACTGCTCAACTTTGGCCTCATGGTGTTGATTTCCCTCACTATCGTGGCCAGCATGAAAGCCGTTGGTGTCATCCTCGTACTCGCGTTGTTGATCACCCCTGGAGCCACTGCTTATTTATTGGTCAATCGGTTGCATCACGTTATGCTCTTAGGTGCAGGGATTGGGATTTTCTCGAGCATTAGCGGTATGTACCTGAGCTACTTCTTCAACCTACCCTCTGGCCCTGCAATCGTGCTGGTTGCCTCTACACTATTTTTCCTAGCACTCCTGTTCAGCCCCAACCACGGCATTCTGACCCAGCCCCCGACCGACCAAACCAACTCAACCCTATGGCGAGAAATTCGCATGGTCTTGCGACACAGGCGCATTCGCGGTTAATCGGCAACGCTTGTTGTGGCACAGGTGCTCAGCGAACAGGCATTCAGCGAAATTGTCCGACCATTTCTTCCTCTCTCTGCGGTTCGTGTTCCACCACAAACACATTGGAGTAGAGGTTTGCAATAATTTGCTGTCCTTGCTGTGTCAGAGACAGATACTTGAGGCCATCCTTCACGTAGGGATACACTCCATTCCAGTAAAACTTGGGATAGTTCTTCCGCAGGTCTCCTGGATGGCGGTAGCCCAAGTGCTTATTCACACCTGTCTCCTCAAACTCGTAATATAGCGCCCCAATCTTTTTGAGGTAGCGGGGATCACTCAGTTGCCCGATCAAGTCCGCAGCCCGCACTAGGCCCGGATAATTGATCGTGTCCTGGTGATCGTCATCATGGGGAACCGGGAAGCGGGTTAATTCAATGTTGCGCTTCACCACCTCTGCATCGATCAGGCGGTTATTTCCAAATCGTTCATCTACAAATAACTTAGCCCGGTCAACATGGAAGGGGGTCAGACTGGCATCGGAAGCACCGGGAGGAAGTGTCACCATCTCATCGCCTTTGCCCGTCGCGTAGTAACCATCCTGATCGCGACGGCAAACACCCTTCACATAGCCAATGTCGTGACAGACTAGGGACACCACAAAGTGCAACCAGTCTTCACAAGAAACACCCCCCTCCCGGATATGCTTGCCTCGCAGGATTTCCTGCCCCACCAGAGCGACCAAAATCGTATGCTCAACATTGTGGTAGAGGGCATCGCTGTTGGCAATATTCTCCAAGGCCATTGCACCTACCCAGCCGATAATGTCCTCATAGTCAGACTTCAAGCCGCCGTAAGTATGGCGATAGCCATCTTTTAGCTTGATCACAAAGTCAGATATCAGGAGTTCGGTAGCGTTAAACATTTCAGCGTCTCAGGTAAAGGGCTGATTTCGTCTGCCTCTGTTCTCCTAGAGAGGCGGTCGAGACTTTTCTATCTAGGCTTTCGAACTATCTAGGCTTTCGAATAGGATGCCCAACATCGGGCTATTGATACCCTAGCGTACTTAATCCAGAACAGATTGTGAGCTAGCGCAACATCTAGAGCTAATTTTTGTCACAGATGACTTGTCTTGGGAAGTGGGGGGACGACCACCTAAAATGGCAGCAATTCTCATTTTGGACTGCTACACGAGCAGGCTAAAATCACACTAGAAGATTGCGACCATCCCACTGCTAGTTTTCACACTGAGAATTGCTGCTGAAATGGTGGAGATTTGGCAGGGTGACTGTGGTACTATGTAAAATGCTGATTTTGCGGGCGTAATTCAGTGGTAGAATGTCAGCTTCCCAAGCTGAACGTCGTGGGTTCGAGTCCCATCGCCCGCTT
>DVEB01000046.1 GCA_015295905.1 Synechococcales cyanobacterium M55_K2018_004 | reverse complement strand
TGCGCGTCGCGCACGGAACAGCAAGGGTTTCAGCTTATCCCGAATTCACGTTGAATTAACCTCAACGTGAGCGGTGTGAGCGGTGTGTTCTCCCTCCCACGTCTTATGGCGCTACGCACCCATGATGTCAAAAGCATTTTGTGGGAAATCCCGCTGCGCCGCGTTTCCCACAAAACGCTCTATCCTAACCTCTGCGTGTCGCGCTATAGATATCTCTAAGATGGCCGATTTAACTGGGCGCGACACAGTTGGCGACTGGTAGTATCATCCACTTGGTTCACCCGGTTACTCGCCCGACACTGCTCCCAAGCGATTTGATTGGCGAGCGTACGAGGCAGTTGAGCGCGACGCTCTAACGCCTGTCTGAAAAACTCCAGACTCTCGCGATCGCGCTGTCCCCGCACCAGAATTTGTGCCTTCAGATAGAGTAGGTCTGGGTTGTTGGGAGCTTCACGTAGGGCGCGGTCGATCGCTTCTAGGGCTTTGTCGTTCTGGCGCAAGTCACGGTATCCAATGGCAATGCCCCGGTAGGTGAGGTAGTCAGGGCCAGCATTGTTTTGTAGTCTCTGAATGGCGGCATTAGCATCGGTAAAGGGCAAGTTGACCGCCAGCATCAAGTCCATATAGCCCTTGATCAAGTTCAGCTCTGGGTCGTTGGGATTAATCCGCTCCACTCTGCCCAGATAGTCAAACACCTGCTGGAGTTTACTCAATACCGTGGGCGTGGCAGCAACTGTTCCCTGCGTTGTGAAGGTGTGTGCCCCTTCCAAAAAGTGCCCAACGGCGATGTAGAGATTTCCTCTCAGTTCATCGGTCTGTACTAGGCGCTCTGCCGTTTCGCGGGTGAGACGAGCATTTTCGCCCATGCGGTTGTAGTCCTGGTTAAGGTAGGCGAGTGAGGCTTTGAGGGCATAGGCCAGCGGTTCGTTACGTTCGGCGGTTTGCAGGAGCCGACCAGCCTCGGTATAGTTTCCCCGCTGGAACAGTTCGCGGAATGCAGCTTCCGTGCGATCGCCCACAGTACGAGGATTGGTGCGTCGGAATGGGTCAGCTTGGACAGGAGCAGCAAGCAGTGGCAGAGCCAACGCAAGGGTAGTGGCGATCGCCACGCTAACCCGCTTGAACAAAACAAAGGAGCGCCCGTCGGCATGAAAAGATTTGCGGATGGAAGACATAGACAGAAGTAACAGGGGTCTAGAAATATAGCCTTGTGGGACTCAATAGCAAACTAAGGCATGAACTGGACAGCCTAGCCCCAAGCGGTGGCTGGTGAAAGGCCAGGTTTGCTGTCAACCAAAGGAGGATACTATCGCTCAGCAATTGTACAAGAACACCCCCACCAGTTTTGATGATGGCGATCACCTCAAGTAGGTTCCTACTCCAGCAGCCGTTGCACAGGAATTCATAACCTTCATTGAAGTTTCTACATAGATTTGCAAAAGAGTTTACTGAAACTTAAAACCCTACCCCCGCTTGACGTCCGGGAATTCACCAGGTTGCAGGAAAAAAGAAGTGTATTCTTGATCTCTCCAGTAGGGCTCCTGATGAGGGAATAACATACACTCTTTGCTGACCGTTATGACACCTCAACTGAAGGTTTTGTTCATTTACCGATTACGCCAGTCCCAGCTTCGCGAAGAGGGATTTACGCTGCTCGAACTCTTGGTTGTAGTGATTATTATGGGAGTTTTGGGGGCGATCGCAACGCCAACTTTTCTGAATCAAGCCGCTAAGGCACGCCAAGCTGAGGCGCAGACCTATGTTTCTGCGATTAATCGAGGACAACAGATGTACTACCTCGAGCAAGGAAAATTTAGCAATAACTTGGAGAGCTTGGGTCTAGGAATTCCCGAACGAACTGAGGACTATTCCTATGTTTCAACGAGTCGCCAATCCGGTCAGGTCTCCGTGACGCGGGCTGAGTCAACGGACATAACCACTCTGCGCGACTATGCAGGCAGGACCTGGGTTGTGCGAAATCCTGAAACAGATGTCCGTGTGATTCGCCTCCTGTTTTGCGAAGGTACGCTGGGGCAGCGCCTTCCTTCTTTAAACAACCGGACAACCTGCCCGTAGCTTAACCTCAGTTCGGATTCAGCAGGGTTGGGGGCACCGCACGGTCCGCAGTGCCCCCAACCCCTTAAGTTTCCAGGTGCGTCGTGCACGAAACATCAAGAGTTTCAGCATATGCGGAATTCACGTTAACCAGAGAAACGTTAACCAGAGAAGTTGCACTTTCGTCATTATTCCGCTAAATCTAATGAAATGATTTAGCATGGCCAATTTAATTCATGCTTTTTGCGTCAGAGGCGCACACTGTATACCTCTTGACGCGGGAACGCCTGTTTGAATTACACAAAACTAAACCGTCAAAGATTGAGTGGCGTATGGAAGCCCGCCTTATCCGCACTCTTGTTTTGTTTGGAACACTGACCATTGTCTTTCGGTTCCTCCAGCGATGGTTTCCCAGCGTTCAAGCACAGCCCTACTTCCGCCATGGCTACTGGCTGGATGTCTTTTACTGGTTCTTTACACCAATGGTCATCCAAATCTTGAGTATGGGGGCGATTGCCCTCTTCATGATGCCATTCTATCTGCTGCTGGGCCGTGATCTTTCGATTAACAGCATCCTCGCAGGTTATGGCCCCATTTCTCACCTTCCTCTTTGGCAGCAGGGACTCATTGCCATTGTGTTAGGTGATTTCATAGGATATTGGACACACCGCTGGCATCATACCCCCCTGTTGTGGGATTATCATGCCGTTCACCATAGCTCTGAAACCATTGATTGGCTCTCAGCGGTGCGCCTACACCCAGTCAACGACATCATTACCCGGGTTGGGCAAGCCACCCCTGTTCTGTTCTTAGGGATCTCGCCACTGGCGCCTGAAATTTATATCCCCCTACTTTCAGCCTACGTTGCGATGATTCATGCCAATATCCGCTGGAACTATGGGCCATTTCGATATGTCCTCTCTAGTCCGGCGTTTCACCGCTGGCATCACACCATGGATGAAGCGGGTCAAGGGCGTAACTTTGCAGGTCTGTTTCCCATTTTTGATGTGATTTTTGGCACATTTTATCTACCTGAAGGCCAGCAACCCGGTAACTTTGGGATTGCAGGCGAAAAACTGCCTGAAAACTTTTGGATACACCTGCTTTATCCTTTCCGGAACTGGAACGTTTTGGGGCGTTGGTATAAAAATATGACCGCGAGGGAGAATGGAGAAATCCTTAGTTCGTCTTAGCATTCGTTGGGCAACCGCCCTATCTCATGTTCCTTAACCTGCCAGACCTATCGCCGCACGTTTTCTCTCAGGATGACTCCCCAACCTACTGGTACGAGGGCGTCTGTCCTGAGACAGGACACTTACTCCGACTACCCCGGACTGCTTTGGCCGAGGCGATCGCTCAGCACCTGATGGATGAACTAGCCCAGGACGAGCAGTTCTCCCAAGAAGGCAAGATGTATGGCATTTTGCTGGTCGCAACGCCTGCAGGCGAATTGGGAGTGTTGAAAGCCTTCTCAGGACTACTAGCTGGCAAGGAGCAAGTGGAAGGCTGGGTGCCTCCAATTCCAGGGCGCGATCGCATTGCTTTAGAGGAAAACCTAACTTTGACTGCGCTGAACACAATCAGAGATGAAATTTTAACGCTACAGCAGTTGCCCGAGCGCAAGGAATTGGCAGAGCAATCGCAGAAATTTGAGCAACAACTTCAGCAGCTTCTGCAAAACCATCGTCAATCAAAAGAGCAACGCAGACTTCAACGTGAGTCTCTAGCCAGTCATAATTCTGAAGATACCGTAGCAATTATCCTTCAAGAACTAGAAGAACAGAGCCGTCGAGAAGGAATCGAAAGACGAAATCTGAAACGTCAACGAGATGCAGTCCTTCATCCTCTGAGGAGGATAGTTGCAGCAGCAGACCAACGTATTTTGGAATTAAAGCAACAACGCAAGACCCTCTCTCGTCAACTGCAATGGCAGATGCACAAAAGTTATTGCTTGACCAACTTCGCAGGAACTTCTCTGCCTCTGCAACAGGTCATTCCTGCGGGCATTATGCCAACTGGGACAGGAGATTGCTGTGCCCCTAAACTGTTGCATTATGCCGCGACCCACCAGCTAAAACCGCTGGCAATGGCAGAGTTCTGGTGGGGTAGTCCGTCCCCCAACGGAACTCGTCTACCTGGAGTGTTTTATGGGGCTTGTCAGGAACGCTGTCAACCCTTAATGGGGTTCCTGTTGTCGGGTCTCTCTGACCTGCACGGCGCTTCCTTGAGCGCTATTTCGTTCTCGAAAGCCAACTCTGCCTCGGCCCCCGCCGCCCCTATAGAACTTTCAATCCTGTATGAAGATGCGTTCCTGCTAGCGGTCAACAAACCAGCGGGGCTACTCTCTGTCCCTGGTCGAGGCAGCGATCGCCAAGACAGTATCCTTGCTCGCCTCCAGTGGGAGTTGGGCTGGCTATCCCTGTTCCCTGTCCATCGTCTCGATCAGGACACTTCCGGAGTCCTGCTGCTGGCCAAAAATCGAGACGCTTATTGCCATCTCAGCCGCCAGTTTCAACAACAACAGGTCAATAAGGTCTACGAGGCCATTTTAGTGGGGACCCTTGCTGTGGCCGCAGGAATGATTGACCTGCCCCTGTGGGGAGATCCGAGCGATCGCCCCTACCAGAAAGTTGATTGGCAGCGGGGCAGGCCCAGCCAAACTAAATTTCAAGTCCTGAACCGCAAAGACAACCTGACACGGGTTGCGTTTTATCCCCTCACAGGCCGGACGCATCAACTGCGGGTTCATGCTGCTGCGCCTCAGGGGCTGGGGATGCCCATTCTGGGCGATCGCCTCTATGCACCTACTACCTCCCCGGCCCAGCGTCTTCACCTCCATGCCAAAGCCCTAGCTTTCCTACATCCGCAGTCTGGACAGCCAATGCTGCTGGAAGCTCCCTTACCTTTTTAACGTGAATTCGGGATACGCTGAACCCCCTGCTTGTCCGTGCGCGACGCGC
>DVEB01000225.1 GCA_015295905.1 Synechococcales cyanobacterium M55_K2018_004 | reverse complement strand
CCCGCCACGGGTGGGCGGAAACCACACTAGAAGTTCCACATGAGAATTGCTGCCCAATGCCTCTAAAAACTTAGTGTTGCACGGACTGCGCCGACAAAAATTGTATTGTTTTCCTGAATGTGACCAGGGTGCGTTACCACGAAAAAGCCCGGTGTAATAGTAAGGTGGTCGTTCACCCGAAACCGATAGAAGGCTTCGTAGTGCATGCCTGACCCCTCATCCTCCCGCAGAATAGCTGTGCCGATCCGCAAGCGAGGTGGTTGTCCAATAATGATGCCGGCCAAGTCGCCCTGCCGTCCAAAAGCATCGGGGAATGCGAGTGAAAACTGAAACGTTGTGGATAGGGCGGCGGCATTGGAGGCGAGTGAATCTGTCACGAAAACCCCACCCCAAGTGCCAAACACTAGGCCAGGGGTGACGCGCCATTGCAGTGTGCCACTGACGGCATGAATGGCCGCAGGTTCGCCAAAACTACCAGAGGTATCGGCATTGTTGCTACCCGTGAAGGTGTACAGACTACCATCGGCGGAGAAGGCATTGACATAGGCGAAACCTGCCGTCACATTGCGGAAGGGGCGCGTCAGCAGTTGCGCTCCAAACGCCCGCTGGTCTGAAGCAAATAAGCCTTGGCGACTATCTTCTGCATGACGGGCACCATAGGCCAGTTGCAGTCTGGCTCGGTTGGTCAACAGCACATCTACCCCTACGCCGGCATCGAGCGAACCCGTCCGCAACACTGGGTTAAAGGCCGCAAACCGGGAAATCGCTCCCTGACTAGAACTGGAAAAAATGGAGTTTGGTGACAGCACCGTGGTGAGGGCAAAACCAACGGGTTTTAGGGTAAACACGAGGCGATCGCCCACGGCAAAACGGTACTCTAGCGAATCTAGATTGATTTGGTTCTCAGAGTCCGACTGATATCCTAGGAGTGCCATGTTCGTGTTGAGGGCGGTCGGCTCCGCAAACCCGCGCCCCCCAAAGTTGCTGGCCGACAGGCCAAGCCGAAAGGCATCCCGCCCAGTGAAGGAAGCAGAGAGTTGGAGTTGGGTGAGTTGGGTGAAGACAGGGCTGGCCTCCCCCAAACCCGGTGGGTTGCCCCCCCCAGCATCCGCTAGCCCTAGCACAACTTCTCCATTCAACTGAACGGTGGTCGAAAATTGGGTGCGCTCTAGGTTCGTCACACGCGGTTCCAATCCCTCCAGGCGATCGCCCAAACTTGCCAACTCTGGTGCAAACTCCTGTCGCAGGCGCTCTAAGGTCAACCAGGCATCCTGTTCACTGGGCTGAATTTGTGCTGCCAAATTGTCCAGGGCTGCATTCAAGGCTGCTGCAAATTCGTAGCGAGTCAGGGCACGACTGCCTCGAAAGGTGCCATCGGGGAAGCCCGCGATCGCCCCATACCTTTCCACGAGCGATCGCAATGCTTCGTAAGCCCAATCGGTGGGCTGCACATCGGAGAGTTGGGCAACAGAAGTGAGTTGGGCCAGGAAAGAGGGCGGGGAATGCGCTGGATGAGCAGGTGGGGATGCTGGGGGGCGCGGTGCGTTCTGAAGCGTGGCCGGGGCGAGCGTGGTTGGATTGTGGGCAACAGGCTGAGCAGCCGTTCCTTCGGGGTGAGGCTGAGCAGATGTGAGGGACGGGGAGGATGAGACTGGCTCGATCAGGGCGAGCCAGTCCGCATCGGTCATGTCGTCAAGCGGATCGGGTGCAGGAGCAGCGCTCTGGCCCTGATTGGTCGGGACAACCTCGGTAGGGTCTAGGGGGTCTCCATACAGCCGGGGGACTGGTGTGAGTGAAGCAGGGGAAGCACTGGTGGATGATACATCAGATGATGATAAATCAGACGTATCTGAGTCGCTTGCTACAGCACTCGTGGAGAGCGATTCAGACACATTTAGTTCAGGCAAGCCTTGAGAAGGAGGTGCTGCAATTGGGGGCAATTGAGATGAGATTGTAAGTTGGGAGTGTTTAACACTTGGGCGATCGCTAAATTCAACATCACTCACTCGCTCAGGGAAGGAAGGTGGCGGCACTTCAGTAACCACCGGAAAATTCATTGGCGATAAGTTTGTTAATGCCTCAGTTGAAAAATCTTGAACCATAAGAGGAGTGGAATCATCCATGGGCATGGCTTGGGCGATCGCACTCCATGTCAAGGAAAGCAATGACGTACTCGACAACAAAAATAAGACGGACTGGTTCACGATGCCTCACTCCAAAAACAAAATCTCACCCTCCAATGCCTGCCCGCTTACCCTCACCGATCTGGGGCAATTCCTGTGGTCAAACTTCCCCGGAAGGGAACATTTTCTGGAGGCTCCTCACCATTGGTGCCAAAGACTTCCACCCTGATCACCCGCCCTCCTGGCAAAATCACAACCCCTGCGGCATTGTTGCCACTCAACCCAGCACTATTGCTAATACCTGATTCCCCATTAATTGAAATTGTGCGATTGTTGTAGTCGATGGCAATCGGGATTTGGGTTTGAGTTCCATCTGGCACAAAAACCCCTGTTGTTTCGCCAGTCCGCACAAAGGTCCCCAATGTCACCTGAGGGTTCAAGATCGTGATGGCAGGGCGACCCCGCTGGCCATCAAAATCGCTATCAGTGCCGCTCAAGGCATCCCGCAAAAAAGTTGTCGCAAAACTATCAAGCCTGCGGTTTTGAGCGGTGACTGCTGCTAGGGTGAATGGCCGGACGGCATTGATCGTGGCCTGCACTGCTGGGGGGTCCTGGGCGATCGCCTCTGCCTGCCCTGGCCCCAGTCCTACTGCCAAGGGGACCGATTGATAAAATGTCCGCAAGTCAAACTCTTGCACTCGTCCCACCTTGCCCTCTACGATGGCGACCGTTTGGCCTCCCTTCAAAGTCGCTAGGCGGTTGCCCTCTCCTGTCAAATACACGCCGTCCGTGAGGGCAAAAACCTGGGTCGTTCTGCGGCCTGCATCGTAGCTCACCATGGCCACATTGCTGCGATCAGGGGCAGGCAGCAGATCACTGTCTTGAGCCTGGAAGAAGGCAAGTTCACTAAGAAGTCTGGGTTGGGTCAGCACTGCATTGCTCAAGCAACGCTGTTGTTGAGATCGTATGATGGTTTGCGCCATGCGGCCCAACCCGCAGTGAGCAAACGCATACCCAGCAAAAGTCGGATGTTTTCCTCTGGCGATCGCCCCAGCTTGAGCCATGTCCGTAGGGGCGAAGATAGTCACCGTTGCATCGGGAGTACGGATCTGGGTGCCCACACTCCCCGCAGGACTGATGATGAGGGCAGTGCCGTCCTGCAACTCAAAGATGGTCTCGTTCATGGCGACGAGGTTGGGCAGTTGAAATCGCCGCAGTCCGGTTGTAAAGCGAAAGGTGGTGTTCTGGTCTACCCGTGCGATCGACCCTTCGTTGAATAACAGTTCCGCAATGGAAGCGCGGGCAGTTCGTAAAGAGTCCAGCGGACGCAGGGTGTCGGCAACTCTGGCCGGACGGGGAGCTTGGTTGTGGAGGAGAAGTTGCACGTTGTTGCGGAGGCGATAAACTTCCGCATTGGTGAGTTGGGTTTGGCGCTGGGCCAGATATTGCAACGGCGGCGGGGCGATCGCCCTAGCGATCCCATCCGCCGTTGTAGGCGTGGTAAATGAGGCGCTGACTATACCCCCAAGCACCACCCACTGTCCGATTCGTTTTGCAGCGTTCACGTTACCGACCTCCTCACCAACCTCCAAATCTAAACCAAGGGAGCGATCGCGCGTTCAAGGGGGCCGCTCCTCCTGCTGGCAAGCGTTAAACCCTACAGCCCTGCCACCGACGGATCTGGCAAATTAACCTATTAAGTTCGACACGAGATACTCCAGAACTGGATTTTGAAACAAAACTTTACAATAAAAAGGTCTCCCAGGGAGCTATCGCGTCCCGCCGCCTTCCCGTCGTCCGGGCACCCCAATGTTAGGAGCAGGACTCCAGTTGAGTCGCTCTGCTATTTCAATGCGCCTATTAGCAGCAGTAGCATTCCAAGACGCGGGCAACAGCGCCGCAGCCGGGCTACTCACGAGAGAAATGATATTGACGGTCATCAGGCTTACCCCTACCAACGGGAAAACTCGACTCGACATCGCTCGCTCCTCCAGAATCACGCTGCTGAGCGTTCATAGGTCGGAGCGGGCAGAAGTATGCAGCCAAAACAGGGACGAAACCTCAGTTCCTGTCCCTGTTCTGCGGTATCGCAGGATGCATCGCACTGACCTTAAGGTTAGGGAGGGCACACCCTGTGGGTGTGCCCTCCCTAACCTTTGGCAACAGCAACGATTTACTGCTGGGTGGCAAGTTGCTGTTCTGGCAACGTGGTGTATTCTGCCACGATCGCCCGAAACTGGTCACCCTCAATGGTTTCCTGCTCCAGCAAAATGTCCACTAGCTTGTCCATCAGAGCACGGTTTTCGCGCAATAGGCGCCGGGCTGTACTATGGCAGCGCACCACAATTTCACGGACCTGGTGGTCGATCTTGGTGGCGATCTCCTCGGAATATTCCGACCGCGACATCAAATCCCGCCCCAGGAAGACCTCATTGCCACTGCTTTCCAAGGCAAATGGCCCCAGGTCAGACATACCGTAGCGCGTCACCATTTCGCGGGCCAAGTCTGCGACCACTCGGATGTCGCCACTGGCCCCAACGGTGACTTCCGATTCGCCAAACACTTCCTCCTCGGCGGCCCGTCCACCCAGGGCGATCGTGATCCGATCGAGCAACCAAGCGCGAGTGTAGAGGCCGCTGTCAATCATCTCTTCGTTAAAGGTCTGCTGAGCAAAGCCACCTACCCCACCAGAGCGGGGGATGATCGTCACCTTATTGAGAGGGTCAGAGTTTTTCAGCAGGGTCATCAGCAAGGCATGGCCCACTTCGTGGTAGGCAATCAGTCGCTTCTTCTTGCTGTCCATCAAGGGGGCGAGGGTCATGCCAGTGGTGACCCGGTCGATCGCGTCGTCAATTTCCAGTAGGGTGATTGCGTCCTTGCGGCGACGAGCCGTCAGAATGGCCGCTTCGTTCAGCAGGTTGGCCAA
>DVEB01000146.1 GCA_015295905.1 Synechococcales cyanobacterium M55_K2018_004 | reverse complement strand
CGCCCGGAACAGCAAGGGTTTCAGCTTATCCCGAATTGACGTTAGGTTAGAACAATGCGTTTTGTGGGAACCCCCGCTGCACAGGGTTGCCTACAAAACGCTCCTGACATCATGAGTACGTAGCGTCATAACGCTAGCGCCATAACGATTGTGGGCTAACGCCGTCTAAACAAATTTGCTTGACTCACAACGTCTAGGAAAGCCGCAGGCTTGCTCAACCATGAGTAAAGCGAAGGAAACACGCTGATTACCGGCGCTTCAAGCAGGGATGTATAAAGGATTTCTATCAAAACACGCCTCAGATCTCGATGAAGTGCTGTTGTAGAGCGACTTTGAGCAAATGATCGAGATGAAACGCCAACCAGAGATTCTAGCTCATTTTAGGGCAAACCGTCCCAAAATATGGCAATTTCCCGCGAAAATTCCCGCTCTCTTTGATGGAAAGGCCAAGTTTGAAGAAAAAAAATCGAAAAAATCGCTCTGATCTATATAAATTAAAGGTTTTCGCGTTCCATATCGGGCAAGTTGCGACTAGAATAAAGCATTGAAAATTCGAGTCTATGGGGGTTTCAGCCATTTGGGTGAAAACTAGTCTTGAATTTTCGACTCTCAATGAGACAACCCTCAATGTGAGGTTGCAAATTTTTACGCTTGGTCAAAAGTATTGAGGAGATTTCCAATGAATAAAGGTGAATTAATCGATAAGGTGGCTGAAAAGGCACAGGTCACGAAGAAACAGGCTGACGCCGTACTGACAGCAGCGATCGACTCCATCATGGAAGCGGTCTCTAAGGGCGATAAAGTGACGCTGGTGGGCTTTGGCTCCTTTGAACCCCGCGAACGGAAAGCGCGTGAAGGCCGTAACCCTAAGACGGGCGAAGCAATGGAAATTCCAGCAACCAAGGTGCCTGCCTTCTCTGCTGGTAAACTCTTCAAAGAAATGGTTGCTCCTGAAAAGTAGGCATCCGTCCTGCACAGTCTGACCCATGCCACCCGACCAGAGGCAATCCACTCAGGGATAAAAAATCGAGCGAAACCCGATCGGGGGTTACTCGATTAGGCGTAACATCATTCAGTGCAACATCATCAATATCATCAATTGACACAACCAAAACATGGGGGGAATTTGACCTGGGCTGCTGAGTTGGCAGGGTGTTCCCCTTCTTTTATTCTCGATTTTTCGGCCAGTATTAATCCGCTGGGGCCACCCGCCTCGGCGATCGCCGCCATTCAGCAAGCACTCCCCCTGCTGCGCGACTACCCCGACCCAGACTATCGCGACCTGCGGCAAGCCCTCAGCCAGTTCCACCAAATTCCCCCAGAGTGGATCCTCCCCGGCAACGGTTCCGCTGAGTTGTTGACCTGGGCCTGCCGCGAACTAGCTGGTCTAGCGGCGACCGATCTCCCGGTTCCTGCCTTTGGCGACTACCTACGTGCTCTCAACGCCTTCAACGCCAAGATTACTCAAGTCTCAGACTGGTTCTCCTCCTTACCCTCTTCTCCCCCCTTCCCTCCCTCTTCCCTCCCCCTGCCCAACACTGGCCTCCTGCTCAACAACCCCCACAATCCCACGGGCACCCTCTTTTGCCGCGATGCTCTCCGTCCTTGTCTGGACCAGTATGCACTGGTGGTGGTAGATGAGGCATTTATGGACTTTTTGCCGCCCGACCAACAGCAAAGTGTGATGGACTGGGTGTTCGAATACCCCAACTTGGTGGTGTTGCGATCGCTCACCAAGTTCTACAGTCTACCGGGGTTGCGTTTGGGCTATGCGATCGCTCACCCCGACCGGCTCAAACGCTGGCAACAGTGGCGTGACCCCTGGAGTGTGAATACGCTGGCAGCAGCAGCGGCGATCGCTGTTTTGCAAGACACGTCTTTTCAACAGCAGACCTGGGACTGGCTGGCAGCGGCTCGCCCTGCCTTGCAATCAGGACTGGCCGCAATTGCTGGACTCACGCCTTTTCCCAGTGTGGCCAACTACCTGTTGGTGAAAACCACAATTTCCGCTGTGGCCCTGCAACGCCAACTGTTGCGGCAGCACCGCATCTTGATCCGCGACTGTGTGAGTTTTCCTGAGTTGGGCGATCGCTTTTTCCGGGTTGCAGTCAGGAAACCAGAGGAGAATCAGGCACTACTAGAGGGATTGCGCGAGGTTGTGGCAATTGGTGCTGAGGATGCCCTGTTATAGCGCTACACGCCTAGGTTAACGTCAGTTCTGGTTAAGAGGGTGTTGGGGCACCGCGCCGGGCGCGGTGCCCCAACACCCTTGCTGTTCCGGGCGCAATGCGCCCGGAACAGCAAGGGTTTCAGCTTATCCCGAATTCACGTTAGGTGAGGACAATGCGTTTTGTGGGACTCCCCACGTAACAGGGGTTCCCACAAAACCCGCTTGACATCATGAGCGCGTAGCACCATATACGGCGAAGCCTAACACGGCGTCCTCCTCGTTAGGCGGCTTGTCCGAGGGTGGTCAGGAATTGGAGTGCCTTCACCATATACTCTGCACAGGTATAGGGAGAGCTTTCGTAGAAGGCGCTCCAGGCAGTTGCTTTGCGTTCGTCATAATGGGGTTCGTCCTGAGGGTGCTGATCCAGCCATGCGAGGCGGACGGCATGACCGATGAAGACATCCAGCACAATGTATTCTTCGATCTGCAGGTCGGGGTTGCGGTCGGCGATCGCCGCCAGTGCCATGAGAGCTTCGATATTGAGTTGGCGATATTCGGGTGCCTGGATCTTGTTGAGCAGGTGTTCGACCCGCAGGGCAAAGTTCTTCTCACCGGGGGTCATTTCCAGCAGTAGCTCACTTTCCAGACGATTGCGGCGATCGAGTTTGTCCCCAATAATCAATCCCTTGCAGTGTTTCAGCACTTTCCACACACTCGGATAAAAATCTTTGGGGACTTTGGTGAGTGCGCCTTCGAGTTGCCGCTTCTTACGCCAACTGCCACTGCCTTCAGGGGGTTCTGTTAATGCCGCTGAGGGACTAACCGCCCACTGGATAGACGGCATGGACTGTTGCTGACGGATCCGCAGCGATTCCTGCCGGAAGAGAGTCTGGTTGAGTTCTTCATATTCCTTCAGCACACCAACCAAGCGCATCTTCACTTCAAAGGGGCTGAGCTGCATCAGGTGGTCGTAGGCTTCGTCCTGGGTTAAGTCGAGTTCACGGGCCAGTTCGCTGGTGATCAGCAGGATCAAGTAGCCGACTCGCAGCGTCAGGAAGCCTTTGAACAGGTGGGGGTCTGTTTTGATCAGAATGCTCAGGTAGATTAGGATCTCCTGCGTCAGGGGGCGATCGCGAATGTCCTGCCGAACAAACTCACGGATCTTGGCCATTAGGTCTGCCGCTGGCAGGGGACTGGTGATCAGCGAATCCTCACTGTAGGCTTTCCCGATCGCAATTTGTTTTTGCCGCACCAGGATATCCGTCACCGCATCAGACAGTGACACATCCACCTTTTCCAGCAAGCCCGCTGCCCGTCGGATGATCGCCCACAGGCGCAACTGCCCCGCCTTGGCATAGACCTCATCCAGCAGATCAGCAACGGTGACCGCTTGCCCCGGCCCACCAAAGCCAGTGTCGTAGTCCAGCCCCTGCAGGCGCAGCAACGCCTCCAGCAGTTCGATCTGCTCGTACAGGTTGCCTGTATGCCGCAGTTGTTCCAGCAGGGGGGTGGTCTCCGTCTCCTGTTCCAGCAAAAATTCGCGATCGCTGTCGAGGGGTTGGTTTTTCTCCGGATTAAAGATCAGATAGTAGGGCTTGGGCTGGGCATCTTTGACCCGTCGTCCAGTAAACTCGAAGTCGTGGATGAAGTCAAAGCGCTCGGTGCCTGCCGTCAGCATGAGTTCCTGCAAGCGTCCCAGTTTGACAGGAACATTGCCGCAGTGCCCCTCCCGCAATTCGGCAAACAGTTCCAGCAGGGGCAACTGGTTCTGAAACATATCCCGCGTTAGCAGCAGAGTCATGGTGGGACGGCCCAGACGATTCCAGTGTGTCCAGATGTAGGCCAGTTCACCGCGAATTTGGGCCACCAGGAAGTGATAGTCCAGCGTTAGGTAAAACTGTTGCTGATCGAGGAAAGAAGGGAGAAAGACGATGGTTTCGCCGCGAATTTTGTAGATGGCGGAAGTGGTCAGGCTCCGGAGGCGACGCATGGGCCGTCCCGTCAGCGCCAGCTTGTCATTGCGCCCGATCTGCGTATAGACTGAGGCGAGTTCTTCGGCCTGCCGCACCTGCACAGGTTCCACCTGGCTGGGAGTCTGGGTGGCAATCCCAAAGGCAGCGAGTTCTAGTTGCAGGGCTTCGTCTTCTGCCAAAAGGGCAATCTGCACGATGGGGCGGGGGTGTTGTCCTAAGCGAAGGTGCCGCCCGAGGGGATCGATGTCTCCAGGGGCGATCAGTCCCTCGTCGATCATGCGACCCAGGTAGTAGAGGCTTTGCGCCCACACCAGCGGCACGTTGTCGTTGGGCAGGCGGGTCTGGCTCTGGGGGGTTTCTCGTTCTGCGGCGATCGCCTCCTGAGGCACATAGTACAGTTCTGGCAATAGCTTCATGCCGTCCCGCTCAACCAGTAGTGTTGCCAAGCGCTGACGATATTCTTCAATTACCGGCTGGTCGCCCCGAAACAGCGCATCTAAGTAGAGGTAGGTGAAAAACAGCGGCCACTCACACTCGATGTGCTCAAACTCCTTCAGTTCCCATGGTTCGTAGTGCAGCCGGGTGACATCTTCAATGACCGTCTGGTGTCCATCGCGCAGAAAGCGTTTGCAGCCGTAGCGTCCCTGCAACTTATCCACAATTTTGTTGCGCGTGCGGGCCACCAAAGCTAGGTCTTCCACCGCAAAGGCTGGATAGCCGATCACACTCAACACAGCCGCATCCACTTCCTTTGAGGCTGATTCACGCGGCAGAAGCGATTCCAGGGTAATGCGGGCACGGGCAATCTCATCTGCCAAGACGTGGATTACCGATGCCTGACTGCCCCGTACCCCAAACAGGTCGAGGCCCCCAATCGCCTCTAAGGCAGCCTTTGCCATGCCGATGGAACTGGCGTTGAGTTCGGGCTTGCCGTGGTTGATCTTGTTGCCTCGCTCCCAGATGCCATAGTCGGGCGTGCGGTAGGTGCGACCAATGTAGTAGACGAGGTTCTGGACGAAGTTGACCTCATCTAGCGTAAAGATGATTTGCAGGCCGGAGGCGGTCATCTGCGCCAACATCAATACAAAGATCGAGGTGGCATCCAGTTGCAGGTGGCCCCATTCATCGTCGCCTACCACAGTGTCTGCTGTTGCTAGGTCATACTTGGCGTGCAAGGCATCGAGGGGGTCCTGGGTCTGCTTGAAGGCTTCTACCTTGTGGGCCTGCCGCATCATGGCAAACAGCAGACCGCGCATGAGCTTGACAACGCTCTGCTCCAGTTCGTAGCCGTGCCCCCGGTCTTCACCGATGCGGCGATAGGCCAGCGCTAATCCCCAGACAGCTAAGATGCTATATACATTGTCACGCACCCAGGCATCGGTGTAGTTGCCATGGGTGTTGATGGCGGTGCTGGCGGGGATCAGCCCCGTCAAGGGGTTTTGGCGGGCAAGGATGACTCGCTTAATTTCTCGGTAGTAGTCATCCAGCCGGGTTTGCAGTTCAGAACGAGGGTCAACGTTGCCCATGCTGGGCAGATGCGAACCAAAAGTAGCCATAGTGTCAGGAGCCTGGGAAACTGGCTTGAGGTGCAGACAAACAGGTCAGGTGATGAGGGCAAAAGCCCCGTAGGATTGAGCGGAAGTCGTTGAAACGGTAGATTAAGTGGGGCGGATTGAACCTTGCGGACGAAATGGATGCTCAATTTTAGAGGGCGATCGCCCATAAAACAGTCTAATCAGCGATCTTCTTTGGTCTAATCAGCGATCTTCTTTAAGAAATTCTTAACACCTCAGCATTATCTCTGGAAATCGATTGCCGTGCAAAATCTTGATGGACAGTTTGACACCCCCCCACCGACCATGCCATCCCGCTTTCATCATCCACCTGACACTGCCTCGGTGTTGGGACTCCCAATTCATCTCATGCCAGACTACGCTGGTTGGTTGTTCAACCATCTCCAGGCAAGGCAGGGAGTCCATGTGGTGACGCTGAATGCAGAGATGGCCATGCAAGGAGAACAGAATGCGGCCCTCGCTCGAATTATTCACCAGGCAGAACTGGTGATCCCTGACGGTGCTGGGGTGGTTCTCTATCTGCGCCTGCGGGGCATCAACGCGCAGCGAGTGCCGGGGATTGAACTAGCAGAAATGCTGTTGCGGCGATCGCCCACAACCTCTCCCCCCTCGACAGTCTTTTTCTACGGCGGCGCACCGGGGGTTGCGGCGGCGGCGGCTCAACGCTGGCAAGAGCGTATCCCTGGTCTGCACATTGTTGGCACTGCCAACGGCTATCTTTCGGCGACAGAGCAGCAGGATTTGCAGGCCCAACTCAAAGCACTGCAACCCAACCTCATCCTGGTGGGATTGGGCGTGCCCCGACAGGAGTTCTGGATTGTGCAACACCGCCATCTCTGCCCCCATGCCATCTGGATTGGTGTGGGGGGCAGTTTTGATATCTGGTCAGGTCAAAAGACCCGCGCCCCCAGTTGGTTGCGCAACAATCATCTGGAGTGGGTCTACCGCCTCTATCAGGAACCCTGGCGCTGGCGAAGAATGCTAGCTCTACCAAAGTTTGCTTGGCGAGCGTTGCGGTATTCTGAACGGCAACTGCAAAAATGAAGTGTTTTCCATCGGGGTCGTTTGTCTTGCCCACCCTGAGCGGGCTAAGACTGCACCGTTGCAGGTCTGCACCCGTCAGGTGCCCCCCCGACCTCTGGTTTTCATCCTGGAAATTGCTGAAAATTGCAGAGAACCAGTGACGACGGGAACATCAGCCATTACAATGTGCCAGCAGGTTCTTCTGTCTCCTCATCATTCTGGTGAACGCTGTTTATGACTTCTGTGCGCGATCGCCTCTCCACACATCAGCCAACGTTCCCAGGCGTTGCTCCCCGTCCCACAGCGGCAGCCCCCGTGGCAGCGGCAACAACAGCGCCGCCCAAGCCAGCGGCGGACGTCATTGTGAGTTTGCAGCAGGTCAGCAAGATTTATCCCAACGGTAGTCATGCCCTAGCGGATGTGAATCTGCAAGTGCGTCGGGGTGACTTTTTGTTTGTGACGGGGCCTTCTGGCTCCGGTAAGTCGACTCTGCTGAAGTTGCTCTACGGCGCGGAGCGGGTCACGAAGGGCAGTGTTATCGTTCAAAACCAGAACCTTGCGGAATTGCGGGGGAATCGTCTCTCGCTGCTGCGTCGTCGGATTGGCGTAGTATTTCAGGACTATAAGCTGATCCCCCGGCGCACCGTTTCAGAAAATGTGGCCTTCGTGCTGTGGGCGCAGGGGGTCGCCCGCAAGGAAATTCAACGCCGACTGATTCCCACCTTAAAGATGGTGGGGCTGCAAGACAAGGCCCACTGCTTTCCTGATGAACTCTCTGGCGGAGAACAGCAGCGGGTGAGCATTGCCCGGGCGATCGTCAGTACGCCGCCAATCCTACTGGCGGATGAACCAACGGGCAATTTGGATGCGGAAAACTCCTGGCAGGTCATCAAGATCCTTAAGAAACTGAATTCCATTGGCATCACGGTGATTGTGACAACGCACGATGAACACCTGGTGCGGATGTCGAATCATCCAGTGGTGCAGTTGCGGAATGGCCGATTATTCCCTGTCAAACACTAGTGTCTGGTCACAGCAAGTATGGCGCTACGCGCTCACGAGGTAACAAGCGTTTTGTAGGAACTCCCGCTGCGCGGGAGTTCCTACAAAACGCGTTGTCCTAACCTATACGTGTAGCGCTATACACAACACTTTACAGAAGCGGTACACTTAAATCGACACAAAAGTTTACAAAGGTAGTCCGCGACTATGATCTCACAGCAACATCGAGAGCGAATTGTGGCGATCGCCCTTTGTGCCCTCTCAGTCTTTGGCACGCTGGCGCTGTTTGGCAGCGTACCCCTCCTGGCTGAAATCACTAATCTCCGTCAGAACGCGCCTCACACCGGCAAAACCGATGTCACGTCGTCTCAACATGGTTCTTAAGACTCAACACAAGACTCAACAAAAAAGCAGGGGCGAATCCGACCCCTTTTTTGCAGTGATTATCGCGCATCCCACTCTGCTGCTGCATCGTTAACGGCCTGGTCAACCGTTTTTTCACCCAGCATCGCCGCCTGCAAGTTATCGTAGATAATCTTCTGCAACTCCTTCACATCTTTAATTTGGGGTAACAGCACCTCTGCATCCCTCATTTGGCTGGCACTGACGACGCGAGCTTGGTCTGCGGGAGTTGTGCCTGGGCTAGTAAAGAAGGGATCCTGCAATGCTGCACTGGTGGAAGGTAAAACATTCGCCGCTTTAGCAAAGGCCAACTGGTTGGCATTATTGGTGACAAACAGAGCAAACTTCACCGCGTTTTCCGGCTGGTCAGTGTTGCGAGGAATCACTAAATTCATCACCGCGACACTGCGCTTGCCAGTGCTGCCCGTGATCTGGGGGGCGGGGGCAGAGACTTGGGCGATCGCCGGAGCATTGGTCTGGATGGTATCGAGAAACTGGGGGCCAGAGGAAAGGATCGCAGTCTCTCCCGCCTGGTAGAGTTCGATCGCTCGCCGGTGCCCTTGGGTCAGCACCTCCCTGGGCAACAAGTCCTGCTGATATAGGTCTGTCCAGTATTGGAAGGCGGCCCGTCCTTCAGGTGTATTGAAAGCAGCCTTGCCCGCCGCATCGATCAATTGCACTCCCATCTGCACCAGCGACTGCATTAGTTCGGCAGAGTCCGTAGGCACTACAGTGGTAAAAAAAGCATACTTGCCTGTCTTTTCTTTCACCTGTTTGGCAACCTGAGCTAGTTCCTCAAAGGTTGCGGGAGGCTGACTGATGCCTGCCTGCTGCAACAGGTCTTTGTTATAGATGGCAACACTAGTGGTCAGATACCAAGGTACCCCGAAGGTTTGTCCATCCAGTGAGTTCGCCGCCAGGATCTTGGGTAAATACTGGCTCTGCACGTCTGCTGGGATCCTGTCGTTGAGCGTCAGCCAGGCATTACGTCCGGCCAGTTGCGCAGCAAAGTCCGGGTTCAGGTTCACAACATCGGGGGCGGTGCCTGCCGAAACCGCCGTCAGAATTTTGCTCTGCATATCAGCCCAGGGCACATCTACCCACTTCACCTTCACGCCGGGATTTTCCTGTTCAAACTGGGCAATCAGGTCATTGAAGTAGTTGGTGAATTTAGGCTGGAGTTGCATCGTCCAAAACTCGACTTCAGGAGCCGTTGATGAGGCATTCGGGACACTCGGGCTGCAGCTGACTAGCCAGCTTAAGACCACCCCTAACAGAGCAAACACCCCAAATCGCCGCCAACTTCGGATTCTGTCCATGCGCTACATTCCTTTAGAACACTGTCAGCAGGTCACCCTTCTTCACAGTTCCTAGATTCAAAACAACAAAGGTAGATCAATTCCAAACACCAAGACGATCAAGGAGTTGAGGGGCGTTGTTCCTTTTACGGGGAGCGACGTTCTTCCCTTCCATTAGATCTTCCATCAGATCTGTCGTAAGTGTTTGAAGCATTGGTAGCACGGCTCAGATTACTCTCACTCTAAATCGCTGCCCCCTCATGGAGAAGCAGTTTGAATTGACTGGGTTCCCCTACTCCCCAGTTTAGGAAGAGCGCTCAAGAAGATGAGGGCTGTTTATAGTCTGAGCAGTGACACACCAAATTCAAGACGATAATCCTAACATCATGCGAGTCACCCATCACGCGAGTGGTCAATGAAGCAGCAATTCTCTTTTTGGCGTCTGGTTTGGTTTTACCCCGTCCGTGGCGGGCTAAAACCAAACCGGACGTGGGATGTTCGCACCCATAGGATGGGAACACGTCTAATTTTCACGCCGAGATTTTCATGCCAAGAATTGCGGTCAATGCAGCAGGGGTGGGGTGCACTGCGCTCCCCTACGGGAACATTCCATCCTCTAGACGGCAAACAAGCCCCCCTTGTTTGCTCAACGTTAATTCGGGATAAGCTGAAACCCTCAATGTTCCGTGCGCGGCGCGCACGGAACATTGAGGGTGTTGGGGCGGCGCGCCTGGCGCGGTGCCCCAACACCCTCTTAATCCGAACTGACGTTGCTTAGGAGTCCTATCACACTAGTCAACAATGGAGTTTTGAGAGAGTGTTGGGGAGAACCGCACCCCCAACACTCCAGGAAGTCAGCAAGAAAGTGACATCTGCTGAGGAGGGCGGGCAATTTCTGGGCCTGAAAACTGACTCCATAGATATTTGGTGAAGTGGACACACACTAGATGGAAATCATGCTTTCCCTCCAGAGAAAACCAAGCACACACAAGCGTTAGTGGCATTTTCAGTCAGAGCTTGGTTCCCCTGAAAAGCCCACAGGTATGCCATCGAGGATCAGTCCAATTGGAAATTCTGTTTTTTTGCAAAAAATAGTCTAAAAAATGGATTTACCTGTACTCATTCTGCCCAAATGCGTGTAATATCGCTGGTAAAAAGACGACTTTTTCTTTGGAGGAAAGCTCACTTGAGGTGTTGATCTGGGTCGGTTGTCTGAGGCGGTTTTTTTCCCACATTAGCTGTTTTCCTCATTTCACAGCCTCCTAGATTGTTTTAGAAGTCATGTCGGCAGATCCGTCTCTCCCGATAGGGAAAGATGCTCCGAAGATTTCAGATCAATCACTTAGAAAAAACAAGCCAGACTTCCAGTCGTTTCCTAATCTCGTGCCTTGCTCTCTACAAAAAAGTTTGCTGAGGGTTTCAAAACTTCTGCAACTTTTCTGTCTGGAGTGTGGCACTTCTCAATTAAATTGGGTACCATGCACTTGCATTGGGTGGTGACAAAAAGTCGTCTTTGGCGATCGCCATCGGGCCTGCTCTACGAGTTCCGTTTCTCCTAGCTCCATATCTCCGCGACCTAACTGTGTTTAGCAACTTCAAAGAACTATTTTCAAAGAAGCCAAAAGGAGTTGGCATTGAGTTGACCCCAGAACGGGTCAACCTCGTTCGGCTCAAGAAGAAAGGCCAAGGGTTTCAACTGACGACACTGGCATCCGCAGAAGTTCCTGAGGGGGTGTATCAGGAGGGACAAATCCTGGACACGGCTGCGATGGCAGAAATCATTCAATCTGTTCTGGCAGAGAGCAAACTCAAGGTCAAAAATGCTGCGACAGCTATCCCTGGTGGACGAGATACAGTGACCCGCATCATTCCAGTTCCCGCAGAACTAGACGATCGGGAACTGCGGGAGATGGTGCTGAACCAGGAGGCCGGCCTCTACCTACCCTTTCCGCGCGAGGAAGCCGATGTGGATTACCAAAAACTAGGCTTCTTTGTGGATGACGATGGCATTGAGAAAGTGCAGGTGCTCCTAGTTGCCACCCGCAAGGAGGTCACCGATGCATACCTGAGTACGTTCCAACAGGCTGGCCTAAATATTGACATCTTAGAAATCAGCAGTTTCTCCCTAATCCGCACAATCCGCGAACAGTTGCGACAGTTTACCCCCCAGGAAGCCGTCGCCATTGTTGATATCGAATTTGAGAGTACGGAAATTTCGATCGTGGTAGACGGTGTGCCCCAGTTCTCTCGGACTGTTCCTATTGGCACCTACCAAATTCAATCAGCGCTGAGTCGCGCCATGAACCTCCCCCCCTCCAGAAATACCGAATTACTCCAGGGGATGACGGTTCCAGTCACACCGGTCATGGACAGCATCGGTGGTCCAACTCGCCCAGGTGGTGTGAACCCTGGAACCGCTGCTATGTTACGGGTGCTGGGTGAACTGGCAGATGAACTGCGTCGCTCGATTGACTTTTATTTGAATCAGGGTGAAAACCTGGAGGTTGCTCAACTGCTGTTGGCCGGGCCAGGAGCTTCAATTGGTCAACTCGATGAATTTTTCTCGCAGCGATTGAGCCTGCCCGCCAGTCAAATTGACCCGGTTGCAGCCCTCTCGCTGGAAACCGATCAGGAAATTCCCCCTGCACAACGTTCAGGACTAGGCGTGGTGTTGGGCTTAGGGTTACGGGAGGCATGGTGAAATGTACGCTTTAGATATCAATTTTCTGAACGATCGGACAGAACGCCTCGAGCCTGACGGACGAGGAACGGGCGGGCGAATTGATCCGGCTGACCGCAAGCCGCTTTACGTGGGGGCGGCCATTGGGCTACTCTTCCCCGCCCTAGTCGGAGTTGCCTGGTTGGTGCTAAGCAACAGTAATGCCCAGATGGCGCAGCGGCAGCAAGAGTTGGATGCTCAACTAGCGACGTTGCAGGCCGCCCTCCAGGAAGTGGAAGGGGTGAAGGGGCAGGTTGCTCAGATTGAACAGGAAAACCAAGCACTCGCAACGGTGTTTGACCGGATTAAGCCCTGGTCTGCCATCCTGCAAGACATTCGTAGCCGCGTGCCGGCTGGCATTCAGATTGCCTCAATCACACAAAGTCCACCCGAGCCGGCTGCAGCCCCAACTGCCCCAGCGGCTGAAGGCGACCAACAGCAGGCAGCGGCAGAAGTGCCGCCACCCGTCTCCAGGATCGAGATCACGGGCAATGCTCGTTCTTTTAATGATGTCAACGATCTGGTGCTGGTCTTACAACAGTCTCCCTTCCTGAGCGCTCAAGCGACTCGACTGGTGTCTGCTCAACTTGTTGCAAACCCGACGCCGGTCAAATTTGAGGGGCAGCAAGAGGATTCGCCGGATGTGGAAGTTCAGTTGCCGGATGTCGTCCAATTTACAGTGACCAGCACACTGACCGATCGCCCAGCTTCGGAATTGTTGCAGGATCTGCGAGATACACTAGCGGTGGGACTCCCTGCCAGAATTGATGCATTGAGAGACTTGGGGGTAAAACAATGACGGTCGGTGGAGATTACATCCCAACAGGAGAAATTAACGAATCAGAGCAGCCTAATTACCCCGTGGTGTTTGGGATTTCTCTGACGCCTCTGGTGCAAGGAATTCTTATTGCTGCCCTGGGGTTGGCGGGGGCGGGTTGGCTATTGGTGAACGTGGTGCAACCCACTTGGCAGCGTAACCAGGAGCTACGCCAGGATATTCGGACTAAGGAGCAACAACTGGCAGACCAAGGCGAAGTGCAGCGGCAGATCGATGAAGCACGCCAACAGTTGCAGGAGGCGAAGCAACTCCAGGCTGATGTGCTGAAGTTGTTTGCTAGTGAAGAAAGTCTGGACACATTGTTGCTGGATGTGAATGAGCGCGTTCAGGCGGCTAATGCTCGGATCGCCGATCCAGAGCGTCGGGCTAAGTTATCAAAGTTTGACCTAGAAGCGCCGCCGCCGCCCTTGCCAGATGGCCGTCCGGGGGATGTGATCACCGATGGTTCTTTCGGTTCTGCGGTGAACGATCGTCTGCGTCGCCGGGTCTATAACGTTGAGATGGAGGGCAGCTTTGCCCAGATCCAGTCCATCATCCGCAATATTGAGCGTCTGCAACCGTTGCTCGTGGTACAGAACTTCAAGCAGGAACTGGTGGAGCCGCCGCCGCTGGTGTTGAGTCAGCAGGGGAGACCCGTTGCAACCGCAGCTTCAGAGCCAAGGTTGCGGGCCTCTTTTCAGTTGGTTGCCCTGATGCCAGCGCCGCCCCCGCCTGCACCTGCACCTGCACCTGAGGGTGAGCAGGGAACTCAGGAGGGGACTGGGGAAGCAACGGGGCAGTCTCAGTAGGTGGAGGAGGGAAGCAAGCCGGGGCGATCGCCCTTGTTGGAGGCTTGTAGCAGCGTCTTGCAGCAGCACACTTGACCACTGCTTAGAGCGCATAGCGATGCCAGAAACAATGCATTGAAGACTCGAAACCATGATTTAAATTCGCCTGTTTGTTAAGAGGAGGAGTGAACTGTGAAAGGGCTTTACGGACTATCTGGATGGTTGGCTACGGGAGCAGTGGTGATGCTGGCGGCGCTGCCGGCGAATGCGACCGCCACGCAGGTGACAGGCGTGCGGGTCAACCCGCGAGCCGGTGGTGTGGAACTGGTGCTGGAGACACGGAATGGCGATCGCCCCCAGATCTTCACCGTAAACCGGGGTAACGTCCTGGTTGCCGATGTGATCAATACCCAACTGCGACTGCCCCAGGGCAATGGGTTTTTGCAAAATAACCCAGCTCCTGGCATCAACTCCGTCATGGTTAGCCAGTTGGACACCAACAGCATTCGAGTTACAGTGACGGGTGAAGCGGCTCCTCCCACCAGTCAAATCAACCAGGCGTCCCAAGCGATTGTCTTCAACCTAGGAGCCGGCACTGCTGCACCACAGCAACCCGGACGTCCGACTGCCACCCGCCCCTCTACGACCCAGGCTCAGGCTCAGGTTCCCACCCCGCAAATTCCGGCGCCGCCCAACCCAGATGTGATGGTGCCAAACCCACAGATCCGGATTGACGGCAGCAACGTACCTGCTCCAACTCCTGGTATTCCGCCGCTGTTGCCCCGAGCAGAAGCTCCACCTGTAGGCGATATTGCGATCGCCACCACTGATGCCAGCCCTGCAACGATCAACCTCAACACCCGTGAAGTCGTGCCCCGCTTGGTGCTGCGTGATGCACCTGTGCGAGATGTCCTGTCCCTGCTGGCACGCGCTGCTGGTCTCAACGTTGCCTACATTGAGGGGGGAACAGCCGCTGCTCAGACTGGTAACCAGCAAACCGGTGCCCAACCTGCTCAAGGGGCTGGTGCTGCCGCTGCTGCTGCCCAAACTCGAATCTCGCTTGATATTGAAAACGAGCCAGTCCAAAACGTCTTTAATCATGTCCTGCGGATTAGCGGGCTAGAAGCAAACCTAAACGGACGCACCATTTTTGTTGGGCCACGCCTGCCCAACTCGGCCCGTCAGACTGTCATGCGTACCCTGCGTTTGAACCAAATCACCGTTGGCTCGGCACTGAATTTCCTGGTGGGGATGGGGGCTGAAACTGCTGTCAGCCGTGTGCGGCAGGTGGCCACGGTAACTGCTATTCCCTTTACCAATGCCACCGGAGGAGCAGGGCAAGAAGCCTCTGGTGTAAACCAAGTGCAGACCACACAGGAAGAGCGAATTGAAGTCCAACGAGTTGATTTCACAGACTCAACGCCCATTCTGCGAGGGTTGCAGGTAATTGGGGATGAACGGACGAACTCAGTGACTCTGGTTGGCAATCCCAGAGCGGTGGAGATTGCCGTAGCCCAACTGGTTCACCTAGATGTACGTCGTCGTCAGGTGGCGATCAATGTGCGGGTGATCGATGTCAACCTTGGCAATATCGATCGCTTGGGCACCAGTTTCTCCTTCGGCATCAACGATACCAACATCGTGAGTGATGGCGGTGTTGGCATCATCAACTTTGGAAATACTACCCCCTTCGGTGCTGGGATTACGCCTCAACAGGTATCGGGTGGTGTCGGCAATTTTACACCTGCGAATCCTGCCAATATTGCTAATAACTTCCTGTTGCAATTGCGAGCGGCAATCACCAGTGGCAATGCCAAGATCTTGACTGACCCAACTCTGGTGGTGCAAGAAGGTCAAAATGCCGAGGTGCGGCTGACCCAGGAAGTGGTGACCAACTTTGAGATTGAGACTGAGGGCACTGGCACTGACCGGACGCAGACGATCACGGTAGAACGGACTCCTGCTGGTCTAATTCTGCAAGTGCGGGTTGAGCGGGTTGATGATAACGGCTTTGTCTCTCTCTCAGTTGCCCCTTCGATCTCGGCACCATCGGGCACTTTCTCGGCAGACATTCGAGACGCATCTTTTGATATTACGTTGCTGGCAGAACGGCGGTTGTCGTCAGGTCTAGTGCGGATCCGTGATGGCCAAACCCTGGTATTGTCGGGGATTATTCAAGATCAGGATCGCACAACGGTGACAAAGGTACCAATTCTGGGTGATATCCCACTCCTAGGAGCATTGTTCCGCCGCACAGAACGCACCAACACACGCCAAGAGGTGATTGTTCTGCTAACCCCCCAGATCATCAACGACTCGGATGTCTCAACCTGGGGATATCGCTATACGCCAACCCGCGAAACCCAGCAGTTTATTCAACAGCGAGGGGGTAGACAGATCCCGCAATAGCGGAGGCGCAGAGTGGTGTGGTTCAGTGTGACCGAGCATTCTCAAAGCGTGAGGGAATGATTCCCTCACGCTTTTTATGGCGCTACGAGCTTATAGGGTAAAACGCGTTTTTTAGGAACTCCCGCGCAGCGGAGGCCTGCAAAACGCGTTGCCCTAACCTATGCGCGTAGCCCTATAGTTTCGATGAGGATTTGCCGTGGCTAAGGAGGAAGCCTCGGTGTCGGTTAGCGTCACGTCAGTTCGGGTTAAGCAGGTTATCGAGCATTCACGCTAAAGCAACGTGAATTCGGAATAAACTGAAGCCTTTGCTGTTCCGTGCGCGACGCGCATGGAACAGCAAGGGTTTTGGGCCACCGCGCCGGGCGCGGTGACCCAAAACCCGCTTAGCCCGAACTGACGCTAAAGAAACTAAGGGCGGTGTTGCCGTAGGTTTTCTGGCGCATGAGGCGGAGGGGGGCGATCGCCTCCAACAAGGTCTCAAATTCTGCCGTAGTCCAGCGGTTGGGCTTGTGTTCCACGGCGATCTCTCCCTCAGCAGCGAGCAGGTTGTTCTGGGCGATCGCCTGCAGTACCGGGAGATATAACTCACTAGCGTAGGGCGGGTCAACGTATATCCGGTCGAACTGTTGACCCGCGAGAGTCGGTAATGCCTTGACGACATCGGCCCGAATAATTTTGAACTGTTGACCGGGTTTGGCGATCCGCTGCCAATTTTGTTGGATTACCGCACAGGCCCGCCCGGACTGTTCAACCCCCACCACAAGTGCTGCCCCCCGACTGAGGGCTTCGGCTCCCATCGCACCGCTGCCGGTACACAGGTCGAGCCACCGACAGTCTGTAATGCTGCTCGGTTGCCAAATATTAAACAGTGCCTCACGGACTCTGGCTGGGGTGGGGCGCGTCGCCTGACCGGGCAGTGTCTTCAGGGGCCGGTTGCCGTGGATACGAAGGGACATGCTAATCCTAACCTGCCCCCACCAGCGATCGCGCCTGCACTAGTTCGACAAAGTTTGCTAGCAGTTGCAGCCCATTGGCTGAGGATTTTTCCGGGTGAAACTGGGTGGCCATCAAATTATTTTGGGCGATCGCTGCGGTCACTGTTTGCGTCCCGTGGGTGATGGTAGCAGCATTCACGCTGGGGTCTGCTGGGTCGGCATAGTAGGAATGGACAAAGTAGACCCAGGGGGATGCCGGAAGCTTGTTCCACAGAGGCAGACTAGGTTGGGTGAGGGTGAGTTGGTTCCAGCCCATGTGAGGGATGGTGATCTCCGGCTCAGGTCGGAAGCGGCGCACCAGACCAGGCACAACTCCCAACCCCGGTTCTTGACCTTCTTCGCTGCCTTCAAACAAAATTTGTAGGCCCAGACAAATGCCAAGAAAGGGTTTGCCGCTAGCGATGATGTCTTTCAAGGGTTGCACCAAGTCGCGCGATCGCAGGTGCTGCATAGCTGGGTCAAACGCCCCAACTCCAGGCAACACCACAGCATCGGCCTGTTCCATCTCGGCCACAGAGTCTGTCACTCTGGGGGTGGCCCCTGCATTTTCCAGCCCTTTGCAAGCAGAGTGGAGGTTGCCCATGTCGTAATCTACAACGGCAATGACGGTCATGCGCTCCTCCAATCAGCGACGGTAACATTATTTTTAATATACTCTTGCTTGCTAGTGCGCGTGTTTTGCACCGTATATTTTTTACTTGAGTTTGGACTAAACGGCTCGAATTCCTACGCTTGATCGTCAGTCCCATGCGTCGCAAAATCTTGCTCACCTCATTCACTACCTGGAAGCCAGAGCAACCCTCCAATGCTTCCGATGATTTGTTGGCCTTGATGCAGCCACGCTGTCCAGAAACTGTGCATATGCTGCGGCAGTTGCCAGTTGACTTTGAGCTAGCCCCGCAGCAGGTGATTGCCCATGTTGAGCGGCTTCAGCCCGAGGTCGTGGTGTGCTGTGGCATGGCAGAAACGCGCGATCGCCTCAACCTGGAAACCCAAGCCATCCACTCTGAACAAACCCTCAAAACCACCCTCGATCTGGTGTGGCTGAGTCAAGGGTTGCGCTTCACGGACATTAGCTACGATGCTGGCAGATTTGTCTGTAACCATACCTACTTTGCATTGCTCAAGCATCTCCAAAATCATGCCAAAACCATCCACGCGCTTTTCATTCACGTCCCGGTCTTGACAACAGCCAACCAACCCAGAGTTCTGCAAGATTTTGAAACCATCCTCTACCGCTTGCATCGGCCCCTGAAACATCGGGGACTGGACTGTCTGGCAACTTGATGCCAACACTCGCTGCACCTATTGCACTTCAAGTGTCTGCAAACGATCGACGCGGTTTAGAATGGGAAAGATATTTCCCCAAAAGCCAAAGGAGTTGCGTTCGTGGAGTTCCGGTATAATCCCGCAGCGATCGAGGAAAAGTGGCAGAAGATTTGGGCTGAGCAGGGGCTAGACAAAACCCCAGAGCAATCCGACCGGCCTAAATTTTATGCACTATCGATGTTCCCCTATCCGTCGGGCAACCTGCACATGGGGCACGTCCGCAACTACACCATTACCGACGTCATCGCCAGAGTTCACCGTCAGCAGGGCTACCGGGTGTTACACCCGATGGGCTGGGATGCCTTTGGTCTGCCTGCGGAGAATGCGGCGATCGACCGGGGCATTCACCCTGCCAAGTGGACCTATCAGAACGTGGCCCAGATGCGATCGCAACTGCAACGCCTTGGCCTCTCCTACGACTGGGACCGGGAAGTCACCACCTGTTCGCCCGACTACTACAAATGGACACAGTGGTTATTCCTGCAATTCTTCAGTGCTGGGCTAGCCTACCAACGAGAAGCAGCCGTCAACTGGGACCCCATCGACCAGACGGTGCTGGCCAATGAACAGGTCGATAGCGAAGGCAGATCCTGGCGATCGGGCGCCAAGGTCGAGCGCCGTATGCTGCGCCAGTGGTTCCTCAAAATTACTGACTACGCCGAGCAATTGTTAGATGACCTGAAGCAACTGGACGGCTGGCCAGAACGGGTGCGGCTGATGCAGGAGAACTGGATTGGCAAATCCACGGGGGCTGAAGTCATCTTTAAGACTGAAACTGGCGATGATTTGCCCGTTTACACTACGCGACCAGACACTCTTTGGGGGGCAACGTTTATGGTGCTCTCCCCCGAACACCCGTTGGTGGAAAAGCTGACCACACCGGAACAGGCCACAGCGGTGCAGGCTTACCAGGCAGAAGCGGCTCAAAAAAGTGAGATTGACCGCACGGCTGAGGGGCGCGAAAAGACTGGCGTGTGGACGGGGAGTTATGCAATTAACCCCGTCAACGAGGCCAAAATTCCCATCTGGATTGCGGACTATGTCTTAATGGGCTACGGGACAGGGGCAATTATGGCGGTTCCGGCCCACGATGAACGGGACTTTCAGTTCGCTCGCAAGTTTGGCTTGCAGGTGATTGTTGTCGTGCAACCGGAAGGCGAACCCCTGGATGGTGACACGATGACTGCCGCTCACCCGGGGGATGGCGTGATGGTACATTCAGGCCCACTGGATGGCATTCCAGCGGGCAAAGGGCCGGGGCAAAGCGTGGAAGCTGCCATCCGATGGTTAGAAGCTAACGGCAAGGGAAAGGGCACGGCAAACTATAAATTGCGCGATTGGTTGATCTCGCGGCAGCGCTACTGGGGATGTCCGATTCCGGTGGTGCATTGTCCGCGTTGTGGGACAGTGCCTGTGCCAGATGACCAACTCCCGGTGTTATTACCAGAGGATGTGGAGTTTTCGGGACGAGGGCCGTCTCCGTTGGCAAAATTAGACCAGTGGATTAATGTCCCTTGCCCAACCTGCGGCACTGCGGCGAAACGTGAGACCGATACGATGGACACCTTCATCTGTTCGTCGTGGTATTACCTGCGCTATACGGATGCCCGCAATGATAAACAGGCTTTCAGTCGCGATCGCGTCAATGACTGGATGCCGGTGGATCAGTACGTGGGGGGCATCGAACACGCAATTCTCCATCTGCTCTACTCGCGCTTCTTTACAAAGGTGTTGCGCGATCGCGGTCTGCTTGACTTTGATGAACCCTTCAAGCGGTTGCTGACGCAGGGCATGGTGCAGGCTGCAGCCTACAAAAATCCCACCACTGGGAAGTACATTGCCCCTGCCAATATCGCTGACCTGAGCGACCCGCGCGACCCCGAAACGGGTGAAGCACTGGAGGTCGTCTTCGAGAAAATGTCGAAGTCAAAGTATAACGGCATTGATCCCAAGGATGTCTTGGAGAAATACGGTGCCGACACGGCACGCATGTTCATCCTGTTCAAAGCACCGCCTGAAAAAGACCTGGAATGGGATGATGCGGATGTGGAGGGACAATTCCGCTTTCTCAATCGCGTTTGGCGGTTGGTGACGGAGTTTGCCGACCATCGCAAATTGGCTGATCCATCTGGTGAACTGACAAAAGCAGCAGGTGGACTGACAAAAGCTGAAAAGGATTTGCGCCGTGCCATCCACACAGCCATCAAGGAAATCACGGAAGACTTGGAAGGCGACTATCAATTCAACACCGCCGTTTCTGAACTGATGAAACTCAGTAATGCGCTGGGTGATGCAGACTGCAAAGACTCTGCTGTTTACGCAGAAGGAATTGAAACCCTGCTGGTGTTGATGGCTCCCTTTGCCCCCCACATCACTGAAGAACTGTGGCAGATCCTCGGTCACTCTGACTCTATTCACCACAGCCAGTGGCCCGTTGCCGATCCAGCAGCCCTGGTGGTTGAGGAAATTCCGCTAGTCATCCAAATTATGGGCAAGACTCGCGGCACGATTCAAGTCCCGGCTACTGCGACCCAGGCGGAACTGGAAACACTCGCAACGGCCTCCGACCTTGCCCAGAAATACATTGCCGGCAAGACGATTAAGAAAGTGATTGTTGTTCCCGGCAAGCTGGTGAATTTTGTGGTGGCAGACTAGGGAATCACGTTAGTTCTGGTTAAGCGAGTTTTGGGGCACCGTGCGTGGCACGGTGCCCCAAAACCCTTGATCTTCTGTGCGTGTCACGCGCAGAAAGTCAAGGGTTTCAGCTGATCTGGAATTCACGTTACTGAAGAATTCACGTTACTGAACCATTTTTCCATCCAGGTATTTCTGGACACGGCGCATGACCTGATACATCTCAGGCAAGTGTTGAGTGATTACAGCAATCTTGCCAAACAGGCGGCGAGGCACAGCGGGTGTACCAATAACCGCTTCTCCGGGGGCAACGTCGCTGGCAATCCCCGACTGGGCACCAATTTGTGCACCATCGCCAATTTTTGCCTGATTAGCAATGCCAACCTGTCCCCCCATGATGACGCGGTTACCAACTTCCACGGCCCCTGCCAGCCCCGTCTGCGCTGCCATTGCACAACCTTCTCCGACTTGGCAGCCATGACCGATGTGAACTAAGTTGTCCAGTTTGGTGTTGCGTCCAACCCGTGTCTCGCCTACTGCTGGACGATCCACCGTCGAGTTACAGCCAATTTCAACGCCATCCTCTAAAACCGTCCGTCCTGACTGTTCAATCTTGACCCATCCAACCGCCACAGGCACAAACCCAAAGCCTTCAGAACCAATCACAGCGCCGCTGTGAATCACGCAGTCCGCACCAATCTGTGTACGTTCGTGGATGACACAGTTGGCATGGAGTAGGGTGCGATCGCCCACCTGCACATCAGGGTAGATCACCACGTTAGGGTGGATGCACACATCATCCCCCAGCACCACGTTTGGTTGAATCACAACATGGGCACCAATGGAGACGCGATCGCCCAGTTTGACCGAGGGATCGATGACTGCAGTGGGGTGGATGCCAGGGGCGGGACGGAAGGGCTGGTAAAAGAGCGCGATCGCCTTAGCAAACAGGAGCCTGGGATTTGGGGTACTCATCCAAGCAATGCCCCGTGTGGTTGCCTGAGACTGAAGAGTCTCATCCATTGGCAAGATGAGCGCACTGGCTTGAGTGGTTTCTAAGAACGCAACAAACCGTCCTCCTTCGATGTAGCTCAACTGTCCTGCTACCGCTGCGTCTACGGCGGCAACCCCTGACACTTCAGGGTTGAGATCTGGCTGGGACAGGAGGCTATTGGGGGCAGCAGGGTCAAGTGTTTGAACTAATTCACTAAAGCGCATGGCGAAGAAACCCTCGATCAAATTTGGGGAGAACGTTCCAGAAAAGCCGCACATTCTACATGGGGGGTCTGGGGAAAAAAGTCAGCCGGTTGCACGCGAGTCAGTTGATATTGTCTAGTTTCACAGAGGATCTTTAAGTCTCGTGCCAAGGTAGCAGGATTGCAACTGATATACACGATTCGTTCCGGTTGTATGGTCAACAGTGTATCCAAAACCGTTTGTTCACATCCTTTACGAGGTGGATCTAGGATCACCAGATTGGGTAATTCTGCTTGTACATTATCTATCAACGTTGGCAATATCGCTTCTACGGCTCCAGTCAGAAAAGTCACATTCTGGATGGCGTTAATTTTTGCATTCAAGCGAGCTTGTTCAGTGGCTTCGGGTTGCAGTTCCACTGCGATCGCCCGTTTCACTCGTTGGGCGATCGGTAATGTTATCGTACCAATCCCAGCGTAGGCATCCAGAACAACCTCATTGCCTGTCAGTTGCAGGTGGTCAATGACGGTCTGCAACAATGCCTCTGCCTGCTCAGTGTTGACCTGAAAGAAGGTGGTGGGGTGGACCTGAAATTCCAAGCCCAAAACGATTTCTTTCAGGTAAGAACGTCCGGCTAGCAGGCGCGTTTCCTGGCCAAAAATAGCATTGGTGCGAGCGGGGTTCACATTCACAAGCACACCCACCAAATTGGGATAGCGTTCCATCCACTGCTGGGCCTGAGCTTCTAAACCGGGTAAGTCTCCTTGTCGCACCACCAAGGTCAACAATATTTCCCCTGTTCGACGCCCCACCCGCAGCCCCAGATGACGGATTTCACCGCGATGATAGTGCTCATCGTAAATTAGCCATCCCTGCTGCTGGATGTCCTGCTTCACACCAGCCAGCAGGGGGTTCAACCGGGCATCCTGGATTGGGCACTGGTTGAGGTTGACCAGCGCATGACTGCCTTTCTGGTAATAGCCCGCTTGCACCTGGCCTGACTGCGATCGCCGCAGGGGATAGGTCGCCTTGTTGCGATACCCCAGGCAAATCGATCTTAAAGCTGCGGCAGCTTGCTCGCTGTCGCCACGCCCTAACTCACCACTGCTAGGTAGCCCTTCTTGGTTGTCTATTAGCACTGGGTCAACGGGTGGGTCGCTAAATCCGCCGATGCGCTGGAGAGCTTGCACCACCAAATTGCGCTTGGCTTCCAGTTGAAAGGCATAGTCCACATGCTGCCACTGACACCCACCACACTTGTCTGCCACGATGCAAGCGGGACGGATGCGATGGGGGGATGCGTCCAGAAGTTTGTGCAGCTTGCCCTGGGCAAACTGCGGTTTCACCCGCACAAGCCGGGCCAAAATGCGATCGCCTACCACCGTATCGGGCACGAAGACGACTCGACCGCGATCGCGCCCTACCCCATCACCGCTATGACTCAAATCAGTGATGGTGAGTTCGATCAGTTGCCCCTGCTGCCAGGAGTCGGTTGCTGAGGGGTCAGAATCAATCGTGGAGGGAGGAGTCACGCTAGCACTACTTTTTTCTATAAGCAGTCTTCCATTGTACACAGTCACATTTTCGGCATTGCTTCATCCAAACATGATTTTTTGATCAGGGACTAAAGCCCTCTTAACCTGACCTGACGTTAGAGCTAACGTGAATTCGGAATAGCAAGGGTTTTGGGGCACTGCGCGGTGCCCCAAAACCCTCTCAATCAGTCCAGCGTCTCATACCGACTCCGTCGGTTATTGAGTTGGTTGATCGTGGTGTGTAGCGCTGTACACACGTTTTCCCCCACGACAAGCTGCTAGTTTACAGACGGATTCCGTCTCAGTCTTCAGAAACCCCAGTGGGGGGAAGCGCAACAGGCAGGGGAACGTTTGACGCAGCGGGGCTATCCACCGCCAGGACGCGACACTGCTCTGCCGGAAAACTCAACTGCACCAGATCACCGGAGCTAAACTGCTCTGCCTCCGTTGTCGGTACATCTACATTTAAGTAAAATTCACCTACCAGTACTGATAATCGCACCACGGAACCAAGGAAGATGCGGCTGGTGATCAGACCACTCAGGGCATTATGCCCCGCCAGCGGAGCGTGATCGGGCGGGAAGAGAAGGATGCTTTCGGGCCGCACCAGCACCACAACGGCAGTCCCCTCTGGCAGATCGGCAGGGAGGGTGTGTAAGTATTCATCGGGCAGGCTAGTGTTGGGGTGCGTGGCGATGCGGACTTTGTGCTGTTCCCAAATTCCTGGCACTTGGTTCATCGCGCCAATAAACGAAGCAGTAAACGCCGTCCGAGGAGCGAGGTAAATTTCTTCAGGTGTGCCCTGCTGGTCGATCTGCCCCTGCGACATCACAACGACGCGATCGCTAATCGAAAGTGCCTCTTCCTGGTCGTGTGTCACAAATAACGTTGTGATACCCAACTGTTGCTGAATGCGACGGATCTCATTGCGAAGTTGCAACCGTACTTTGGCGTCCAGAGCCGACAGCGGTTCATCTAGCAGCAACACCTGCGGGGAAATGGCCAGTGCCCTTGCTAGGGCGACCCGCTGCTGTTGTCCGCCAGAGAGTTGGTGAGGGAAGCGATCGCCCATCTCGGCTAACCCCACCAGATCCAACATTTCCTCCACCCGTTGCTGCTGTTTTCCAGCAGGCCAGCCCTTGAGCCGCAGCCCAAACGCCACATTTTGGGCTGCCGTCATGTGGGGAAACAGACTGTAAGACTGAAACACCATACCCATGCCCCGACGATTTGCCGGCACGCGCGTAATTTCCCGACCATCCAAATAAATGCTGCCAGTGGTGGGTTTCTCAAAACCCGCAATCATCCGCAGAATGGTCGTCTTGCCACATCCCGAAGGCCCCAACAGGGAAATAAATTCTCCCGCCGCAACTTGAAGTGACACACCTTTGACGGCAGCAAAGGCAGCGTAGGTCTTAGAGAGATTGTTGAGTTGCAGGGAAGACATAGGGGGTTGGATTTTGGACTTTAGATTGGCTGATTTTTTGGGCAGAGCGGCAGCCGGGAATAAGACCAGCGTAGATGATCTGCTCCACCCCGTAGACAATAGTTTAAGGATGAGAGTTTAAGGATGAGGACTGAGAGGATGATCGATCCAAAATTCAAGATCGCCAATCCAACATCACCTCTCCTTTCACCGTGGTCCTCCTACCTGCTTCTGCCCCGTCCCTTGTCCCAAGAGCTGCACAATCCCAATTGCCCCCCAAGTGAGGGCAAAGCTGATCACAGCCAAGGCGGAGGGTTCGTAGACTTTGCTGCTGCTGAGCAAGTTCATATAGGGGCCAAAGGCGGGTTGAGCAAGCAGGGCAGCGATCGTAAATTCGCCCATGACAATTGCAAACGTGATGAAGGCTCCGTTTAGCAGGGCAACTCGGAGGTTGGGAAAGATGACTCGAAAGATCACCGTTTGCCAGTCGGCTCCGAGGCTTTGGGCTGCTTCAGTGAGGGTGCGAATGTTAATGGCCCTCATGCCTGTGTCGATCGCCCGATACATATAAGGAAAGGAAAGGACGATATAGGCAGCAGTGAGTAAAACCCATCCGCCCGTGCGGGTATTCAGCAACGTCATGCTGTAGGTGCGGATCAGGCCAAACACCAGGACAACCGCAGGAATGACGAAGGGGAGCAGGGTGAGCAGTTCCATCACTGGACGGAACCGTGGTAGTTTGAGGTGTACCCAGTAGGCAGTGGGAACGATCAGCAGCCAACTGAGGGCGATCGCTGCCACCGCTGTGACGGCGGAAAACGTAAAGCTCTCAAAAAATTTGGGGTCATCAAAGATGTTGGCGTAGGCATCCAGGCTAAGGGTTCCCTTGCGGGCGCGCAGAGAAAAGTCGATTGTCGCAATCAGTGGCACGACAAAGTAGATCGTGCCTAAAATTAGCCAGAACCATGACCAGAAACGCTGTGTGTTCATCCTGAGACCCATCGCAACAAGGGATTGTCTAGATCCAGTCGGCTGTCTATCTCCCCCCTACCTTGTAAAATCCACAATTCGAAATCCAGGTTGCTCATCGTTCACCCCAGCCAGTAAGAGGTTTTTCGTTGCAGCCAACTATAGAGAGCGATCGACCCTGCCATAATGACCACCATGCCAAGTGCCAGCGCATTGCCCAAGCCAGGATTTTGCAGGGCATCCCCACTAATTTGGGCCCCAATCAAAATAGAAACCAAATTAATTTGGCCTCCGGTTAGAGCATAGGCGGTGGCATAGGCACCAAAGGCATTACCAAACAGCAGAATAGTTGTCCCCAAAAGCGAGGGCATCAAAATGGGCAGGGCTACATAGCGCCAATACTCACTGGTGGTGGCACCCAAGTTTTCAGCAGCCTCACGCCATTCTCGGCGCAGACCATCTAGGGCTGGAGCCAGGATGAGGATAGTCAGGGGAATTTGGAAGTAGAGGTAGGTGATGGTCAGCCCCCAAAAGGTGTAAAGATTGAAGCCATTGTCGTATAGATCAATGCCAATGCTGTTGAGCCATCCGGTAACCATGCCTAGCCGTCCTAGGGTGGCGATGAAGGCAAAGGCTAGGGGAACGCCAGCAAAGTTGGAGGCTACTCCAGAGAAACTTAGAAGCAGCGATCGCACACTGTCGGGCAAGCCTCCCACCGTAATTCCATAGGCCATCAAGAATCCCCACACCCCGCCAATGACGGCTGTGACGAGACTGAGTTGGATACTCACGGTATAGGCTGAGACAATGTTGGGTTGACGCAAATCAAATAAATTCTGCAGCGTAAAATGTCCGGCATTATCCTGAAAGCTACGCACAACAATCGAAGTGGCCGGTAGCAGCATGAAGGCAATTGCAAACACCAGGAAGGGCAGCAAACCCAACCAGTCCCACGAGCGATCGCGCCAAAAATTTAGGGCACGATCGAGCTGAATTGGTCGAGTCTGCTGCGTTGGGGTCAAAGCTAGTACTCCAAAGACAGGCCGCTACTTCACATCTGCGCCAACAACGCTATCCCAATTCTTGGTAATGGCATCGTTTGCAGGAGTAATTTGTGCCCCAGTGGGAAACGCTGCTTTTGCGTAGATGGCGGGGTCAGGCAGCTTACTCAGCAAGTCTTGTGGGATCACATTGCGCTTAGCCAAGTCATCAAAGCGAACCGGACGAGCATACCCCTTCAGCCAGATGAGTTGCCCTTCATCGGAATAGAGGTGTTCCATCCACAGTCGAGCCGCGTAGGGGCGGGGAGCAAAGGCATTGATCGCCTGCGCATAGACCCCAGCCAGCAGACCCGTGCGAGGCAGGATGACCTTAATTTCTGGATTACCCGCAGTGGCATCCCGGTTGGCCAAAGCATTGTAGTCCCAGCGGAGGGCAATCGGGGTTTCGCCTTTGGCAATGGTGGCGGGTTTGGCAATCACAGGCAAGAAGTTTCCAGACGCATTTAGCTTTTTGAAAAACTCCAGCCCGGGCTGAGGATTATCCAACGAGCCGCCATTGGCCAGGGCTGCTGCCCAGACTGCATTGATCGCCTGTCCCGACTTGCGGGGATCCCCTGCCAAGGCAACCTTACCCTTGTATTCGGGCTTCAGCAGGTCAGCCCAGTCCTGCGGTGGATTGGGGACAACCTGCGAGTTAACCTCAAAGGCCATGACACCGTAGTAGTCGCCATACCAGTAACCGTCAGGGTCTTTGAGGGCATCGGGAATAGTCGCCCACGTCGCTACTTTGTAGGGTTGGAGCAGCCCTTCTGCCTGGGCTTCGCTGCCAAACTTAAAAGCCACATCAATCACATCTGGATTCTGCGGGCCACTATTGCCCTTGTTTGCCCGAATTGCTTCAATCTCGTCGGCAGAACTAGCATCGGGGTTGAGGTCGTTCAGCTTAATAAAAGGATACTTCTGTTGGAAGGTCGCCTTCATTTCCCCATAGTTTGCCCAGTCGTTGGGGAGGGCAATGACAGACAACTCTCCTTCGGCTTTGGCTCGTTCAATCAGAGCCTCCATACCGCCAATTTCTTCCAGAGAGATGGGGAGCGTCGCAGGGCTGGCAGGAGTTGCCGGAACAGAAGCCGCAGGCGAAGCGGGAGATGCTGAGTTAGTGCTGGGGGTGGACTGGGTGCAGGAAGCAAGAACCGCAGTGCTAAATCCTGCAACGCTCCATCCTAAAAAGTTGCGTCGAGTGACTTTGAGGGGGGCATTCGATGAATGATCGTTGGCTGGGGTCACAGAAGTCTCCTACCAAAAATAAAGCAATTCATGTGTAATCGACGAGGAGGATGCGTGAATATGGCTCTGAGGCTGCAGGCAAGGACGCCACCTGAAGCTAGGGCGATCGCCCAAACACAGTGGTTTCCGCAACAACGAGCGGCTTGCTCAAAGCCGCCCAAGGTCAGTCCCACTGGGAACCATACAACCGTTAGTAGAACACTAAAAGTTAAATCTAGGGTTACTCGCAGATTAATAGCAGGTAAAGCAGGCGTGTATCAGGGGGATATCACGGTCTTGATCCCCATATAACGTCAGTTCGGGTTAAGGAGGTTTTGGGGCACCGCGCCCGGCGCGGTGCCCCAAAATCCT
>DVEB01000215.1 GCA_015295905.1 Synechococcales cyanobacterium M55_K2018_004 | reverse complement strand
AAGGTGGCGATCGCCTGCTCCGCCCGTTGCCGCGAAACGGCTCCCTGCGCTGCCAACCGCACGAAACGATCGCGGTCAGCACGGGCCAGTTCCAGGTTTGCCTCAGCCTGGACAACCAGCGCCTCTGCCTGCCGCAACTGGGCGATCGCCGCAGCCACCTGAGCCTCAGACTGGGCCACCTGCCCAGAGGTCTGCCCCTGCGACTGCTGGAGGCGCAATTGCGCTTCGGCGATCTGGTTTTGTAGCACGGCCACCTGGAGGCGGGCATTTTCTTCTTGCTGACGAGCAGCGTCTAAGCGGGCCTGTGCCCCCTGCAGTTGGGCCTTCAGTTCGTCGTCATCTAGCCGCACTAGCAGGTCTCCTACTGCGACGGCATCTCCTTCCCGCACTGCAACTTCATCCACCCGTCCCGCCACCTTGGTGCCAACATCACTCTCATAGCCTTCGATCCGGCCACTCAGTTCGAGTGCGTTGGGGTTGGGGCGGTGCAGCAGATACCAGGCCAAAGCACCTAACCCTAGCAGCAAAAACAACAGAGGAATCAGGTGGCGGGGCGTGGGCGATCGCCATTTTAGGGCTGGAGTCTGCGGCAGGGGAGGCTGGTCATCGTTTGACGAGGAAACGCTTGGAGCAGTTTGCGCCATAGGTTTGCGGAAACCGTTGTGTAAAAATTTGCTTTGAAAAAAGCGAATTTTGCAGGGAATTGCTATTCCCCGACTATAAGACTTGTCCCCAATGCTACTGACATCTTGCGCCAAAGTCTTTACAATCCTAGACACACCTCTAGGGGTAACTAAGCATCCCCTTCGTCAATCACTGTATGGATCTAGAGCGATCGCAACGGTAGGGATTACTGCCTTCGCGGCAACTAAGCATCCCCTTCGTCAATCACTGATGGATCACACTGATGGATCAGTTCTGGTGGATTAGTTCTGGTTCGGGAGATGCAACTGCCTCTTCAATGGGGAGTCCCAAAACCTGCCGATACACCTTCACATATTCCTGGGCTGAATTTTGCCAACCAAAGTCCTGCGCCATTGCCCGTCGTTGCAATTCCCGCCAGTAGTCCTTATAGCGGAAGCCCTCCCAGGCACGCACCATGCAGGTAAAGAAGTCTAACGGTTCGTAGCGGTCGAAACAGTAACCTGTCCCCTGGTGCTGCATCGGCTCGTGGTGCTGCACCGTATCCACCAAACCACCTGTGCGTCGCACGATGGGAATGGAGCCATAGCGCATGGCGATCATCTGGCTGATGCCACAGGGTTCAAACCGGGAGGGCATCAGGAAGGCATCCGTTCCGGCATAGATGCGGCGGGCTAGGGTTTCGCTCTGCAACAGGTAGGAGGCGACCCGCCCTGGATAGCGGGAAGCCAGTTGCCAGAGTTCGGTCTCATAGTAGCGATCGCCCGTCCCCAGCACAATCAACTGAGCATCGGTGTAGGCCATAAACCGATCCATCGTCTGGATGATCAGGTCTAACCCCTTCTGCTCCACCAAGCGCGACACCATGCCCAGCAAAAACCGCTGAGAATTGACCTCCAGCCCCATCTCCTCCTGCACAACAACCTTGTTGGCAGTCCGCTTTTCTAGGGTCTCCAGGCTGTAGTTATGAACTAAGTGGCGATCGGTTTCGGGATTAAACACCTCCCGGTCTACGCCGTTGATGATGCCGCGCAATTTGCCGCTGATGAAGGAGAGCAGTCCCTCCAAGGTTTCCCCATACTCCGGTGTTTGGATCTGACGAGCATAGGTAGGCGAAACCGTCGTCACCATATCAGCAAACTGCACCGCTGCTGCCATCACGTTGTGCCCCTGCATATACCACGGGCACCAGGTCATTTGCTCTAGTCGCCAGCGCCACGGCCCTTGGTAGGCCAGGTTGTGAATGGTGAAAACGGTCGCAATATCCGGTGTCTGATGCATCCAGACCGGAATCATGCCCGTGTGCCAGTCGTGACAGTGAATAATTTCAGGCTTCCAGTAGTTCCAGGCAAACTCTGCCGCTCCATTGGCAAACAGGGTGAACCGCCAGTCTTCATCCTCGCCTCCATAGATATTGCGCCTTAAAAAAGCAGGATGGGCAAAGAGGTAGAGCGGAACATCGGTGCCCGGTAATTCAGTTTGATAGACTTGAAAATTCTGATACATGGCTGAACCATGCCAGACGGGTTCCTTCGAGATTTCGATCTTGTCAGGCAAGAACCCATAGCAGGGGATCATGATGCGGACATCGTGCCCCATTCGCTTCAGCACCTTGGGCAACCCGCCAATTACATCTGCCATGCCGCCCACTTTGGCGATCGGAGCCGCTTCTGCCGAGACGAAAAGAATTCGCATAACACTGAGTTACATTCCCTGAAACTGCCAACCACTGGGATGGGCGATCGCCCTTACGTTGGACAACACATCGCAAAATGCCGCCTGCGCTCCCGTGTAACTGTGGCAAAGCATATCAGAAATGGGGGTACTGCATTTGTTAATCTGAACGCCAGATTGATTGCTCCCAGGTCTGAGAGGCTCTGCGTCAGCACTCCCCGGGTGGGGGCAACCACAGGTTGGAAGCCTGCCTCATGTCCTACCATCAAAGAAGGAGAATAGTGAGACGTCCATGCAGTTCATTGACCAGGCAGAAATTGAGGTACAGGCAGGGAATGGAGGCGACGGGTTAGTTGCCTTCCACCGAGAGAAGTATGTGCCTGCGGGTGGCCCTTCGGGGGGGAACGGCGGGCACGGCGGTTCGGTGTATTTAGTGGCCGATGAAAACCTGCAAACCCTGCTGGATTTTCGCTACGTCCACCTGTTTAAGGCCGAGAACGGACAGCGGGGGGGCCCCAAAAACATGACCGGCGCGTCGGGGCGCGATCGCTACATTCAGGTTCCCTGTGGCACCCTCGTGCTCGACGCAGAAACTGATGAGGTTCTGGGAGACCTGACAGAAAACGGGCAGACCCTCCTGATTGCCAAAGGCGGTAAGGGTGGCCTGGGCAACAAACACTTCCTCAGCAACAACAACCGCGCTCCTGAGCGTGCCCTCCCCGGCTTGCCAGGAGAACACCGTCTGGTGCGCCTGGAACTCAAACTGCTGGCAGAGGTCGGCATTATTGGCCTGCCGAATGCAGGAAAGTCCACGCTGATTGCGGCCTTGTCTGCTGCCCGTCCCAAAATCGCCGATTATCCTTTTACCACGTTGGTGCCCAATTTAGGCGTGGTGCGGAAACCAACGGGAGATGGGACGGTGTTTGCAGACATTCCCGGACTGATCGAAGGCGCTCACCTGGGGCTAGGCCTGGGGCACGACTTCCTGCGCCATATTGAGCGGACGCGGGTGCTGTTGCATCTGATCGATGCCACCCAGGCAGACCCGATCGCCGCCTACCACACCATCCAGGGTGAACTGGCAGCCTACGGGCGGGGGCTGCAAGATCGTCCTCAAATCCTAGCGTTAAATAAAATTGATGCCATGACGGCAGAGGTGGCACAGGTAGAGGCGATCGCCACCCAACTGCAACACCTCTCGCAGGCACCCGTCTTCCTCATTTCTGCCGTCGCCCGCACCAATCTGGACGCTCTGCTACAGACCCTCTGGGACACACTAGACCAAGTGAACCAGCAGGCCGCTCAAGCGCAGGCGGAGTTTGACTTGGCAGAAACCGGACGGCTTGGCATCGGGTAGGTCTTGCAGGACAGGTCACGCAGCCGTCTAGCCCCCTCCCCTAGTCTCTGTCTTTGCAGGAACGTGCGTCTCATAGACAGGGTTGCCTGTGGAAAGCGATCGCCCTAGCGTCTTTGCTGGAACTTGTCACCCAATCGGGGCGTCATGGTTTATACACCCCTATCTGTAATGCTGTCACGATGAGCCACCTATTCCACAGAGAGTCATTGCCCTCACAGAATGCTGCTGACCAGCATCCCCTGCCGGTAAAGCAGCAGGAACTTGATTGCCGCCGTTGGGCGAGTGTCGTGCGTTGTGTGGCACTCGTCGAACGCGCGTTAACACAACGACGCTGGGGCTGGTGGCTAGGGGTTGTCTTAGGAGTGATGGCAGTCCCGCTGGGGGCGATCGCTCAAAACGCTAATTTTGGCACTCTCACGGTCTCACGCGGCACAGTTGACCAAGCCAACGGGCGCACTGGCGGCGGCACATCCCTGCCTGCTATCGTCAGCGATCGGGACAATGAGGGCAACCTCTGCCTCGGCTTTGGCTCCTCGACCCCCGATTTCATTTTAGAAGTCACTGAGACATTGCCGCATGTGGTGCTGCAGGTGAACAGTAACGGCAATGACACAACGCTGGTGGTAAGAGGACCAGCAGGGATTCATTGCGGCGATGACACGGGCAGCAGCAAAGATGCCAGTATTGCAGGCACCAACTGGTCGTCGGGCACCTACCGGGTTTGGGTGGGAAGCATGACCAATGGGATGCGCGTTAACTACACCCTGAGCGTGGCCGGACGGTAGGTTGACCCATGCTGGCTCCCTGGCGATCGCCCCTGGCACGGGCCTTGCACCTCAACCGTTCCCTAGTCTACGCACGATATGTGCAACTGGCGACTGTTCGGCCTGATGGACGCCCCGCCAACCGCACCGTCGTCTTCCGCGGCTTTCTTAACGAAACGAATGCCCTCAAGTTTGTCACAGATACGCGCAGCGAAAAAATGGCACACCTTCACCACCAGCCTTGGGGCGAGGTGTGCTGGTATTTCCCTAACAGTCGAGAACAGTTTCGCCTCGGTGGGCCACTCACCCCAGTGACTGCCGATACTGTTGATGAGTCCCTCCTAAAGGCGCGGCGGATACAGTGGCACGACCTCTCCAATGCAGCCCGCAGCCAGTTTGCTTGGGCCAATCCAGGACATCCCCGCGACCCGCAGGCTTCGTTTTCCCCTCCCCCCCCTGACCCCAACCAGCCCCTTCCCAACTTCTGCTTGCTGCTGTTGCAACCCGTTGAGGTCGATCACCTACAATTGCGGGGAGACCCCCAGAGCCGCGATCGCTATTGGCTTCAGGAATCAGGCGAGTGGCAGCAACAAGCTGTCAATCCCTAAATCTGCGGTCAGTGTGGGTGAAGCGGCGGG
>DVEB01000200.1 GCA_015295905.1 Synechococcales cyanobacterium M55_K2018_004 | reverse complement strand
GGGCTTCCCACAAAACGCGTCGTCCTCACCGATGGGTGTAGTGATATCCATTCAATCGATCACGGTGAGTCGTCACTCACGTTAAGATAGTTCGCTTACGGCTTAAAACTTAGGTTTGTCTCCAGCTAGAGCCTTTATCATAGTCAATTGAGGAATTAGGTATTGAATGACAAATTACTCACACACTCCGACCAGTACTCCTGCTTCTGTTCAAGCAACTGAGCCACCCGCGAGTGGTGTTGTTGGCCACGCCACGCCCCTCAACAGCACTGACCTTGCGATCGCCATTGCTCAGGCAGCCGATGAACGCAAAGGGGGTAATATTGTCATCCTGAAGGTCGCTGATGTTTCCTACCTGACCGACTACTTTGTGCTGGTGACGGGCTTCTCAAATGTACAGGTGCGGGCGATCGCTCGCCATATCGAAGATACGCTTGAGCAAACCTATAACCGCTTACCCTTAAGAACGGAAGGTCAGGAGGATGCCAACTGGGTACTAATCGATTACGGTGATGTCATTGTCCACATCTTTCTACCCAGAGAGCGAGAGTTTTATAATTTGGAAGCATTCTGGGGTCATGCGGAACAAGTTCCCTTTACTGCCGAGTCTGTCTCCCATCGTGCCACCTGAAGCTAACCCTCTATTCGTCTGGCGACCATGAAGTCCTCCGCGTCCGTCTGCCCGGTTCCGGCTGAGCAACAGCCTTTGAACGAATTTCAGGATCTCCAGGAGTCCTGGTTTTTTCAGTGGGCCACCCAGGAGCGATGGGGCTACTTCCAGCCGATTGCCATTCTCTGGCTCCTAAGCTGGGTGGTTGTGGGGCCAGTCGCCGCAGTCAGCTTTCCGATTAGCAAATTCCCGCTGCAATTTGGCCTGAGTGGGGCAATGGGGGCCTGTGTCATGCCGTTGCTGGCCCTTGCCAGACTAGCACTGGGCTGGAAGTACGTGCGCGATCGCCTCGCTAGTGAGACGATCTTCTACGAAGAGTCGGGCTGGTATGATGGCCAGACCTGGACGAAACCTGCCGAGGTGTTGCAGCGCGATCGCCTGATCGTGACTTACCAAATCCAGCCAATCTTACAACGGCTAACCCGCACTTTTATCGGTTTTGCGTTGTTTCTGGTCTTGGGTGGGGGCGCATGGTTCCTGCTCTGACCCGCAGACCAGCAATTGAGGCATGCCTGAGTTGCTGGCATGTTGCGGGAGTGGGCTGATGGGCAACCGCTACTCGGTGCTCAGCCATCCCTAAACAGCATTAGTCTAGGTTGGCATGGCCCAGGGTAATGATGAACCCTTCATCCTTGCGTCTCAGTTTTTGAGATTTTTAAATTTTTGAGTAGCATCCTGTTTTTGGAGTACACGAGAGTCACCGCATGACCAGGGGAAAACGAACACAAGCCGCAGAAATCGAAGTGCGACTACTACGGGAAGGCATCGCTGAGTCTACCCATCATGTCCAGGCAACCGTTGCCGATGACCGGGGGCGGGTCTTGTCAGTAGCGGGCAATTCTGAAACTGCGACGTTTGTGCGATCGGCCTTGAAACCCTTTCAGGCTTTGGCGGTGACCACCACAGGCACCCTGGAGCGGTTTAACTTGAGCGATCGCGACTTGGCCATCATCTGTAGTTCACACCAAGGGCGCATCGAGCAGGTTCGACAGGTGTTCAACATCCTCTGGCGGTGTGATATTGACCCCTCCCAGTTGCAGTGTCCCATTCCACCGGGAAAGTACAGTCCACTGGAATATAACTGCTCTGGCAAGCACGCAGGGATGCTGGCCGTCTGCCAGCAGCTTAATTTTCCGCTGAATACCTACCTCAGCCGCAATCACCCGGTGCAAAAACTCATCCTGTCAAAAATTGCAGAACTGCTGCGCATGCCTGCAGAAGAGTTCATTGCAGCCCATGACGACTGTGGCGCGCCCACCTACTTTATGCAATTAGGGCAAATGGCCACCCTCTACGCCCAGCTTGCATCGGGCAGCAGTGTTGACATGGAGCGCATCAGTCGGGCTATGACTCACTATCCAGAGATGGTGGCAGGGATAGGAGAATTTGACACCGAACTGATGCGACTCGCAAACGGTGAATTGGTGAGCAAGGCCGGCGCTGAAGGCGTGCAGTGTATTGCTAGAGTCGGGGAAGGACTGGGGCTGGCCATTAAAGTCAGCGATGGGGCAAAACGGGCAAAATATGCGGTTGCCATTCACCTGCTCAAGCAACTGGGCTGGATCTTGCCCTCCGTTGCCGAAACCCTGGCTGAACGATTTATGACATTGAGCGAGTTTAAGCGGCTCGAGGTGGTCGGTGAATTATCGCTGCTCTAAGTAAATTAAGGCTCAGTCTGGGTTTCCGAAGAAGACTCAATCGGCTGGCTAGGGGGAATTTGGCCGATTGAAATGAGAGCTTCCATAACGGTTTTAGCAACGGGTGCAGCAACGGTGGAGCCAAAGGCGTCAGCGCCTTGCGGTTCATCAAATACAACCAGCACGGTGTAGCGGGGTTTATCTTCTGGGAAAATGCTCACAAAGCTGGTGATCCTAGCACCAGGGATGTATCCTCCATTGGGGCTGGCCTTTTGGGCAGTCCCAGTCTTCCCTGCGACACGGTAGCCTGGAATTTGGGCTGGTTTGCCGGTGCCCTCAGCCACGACCTTTTCCATCATCGCCAGAACGTCCTGGGTGTTTTTGGGAGAAAACAGTCGTTTTGCAGTCGGCAACTTAGACTGCCAGCGCAGTTCCCCATTACTGTCGTAAAGCCCTTCGACGACATGAGGGGTGACCAGTCGGCCCCCATTGGCGATCGCACTGTGCAGTTGGGTCAGTTGGATGGGAGTCAGGGAAAATCCTTGTCCAAACGCAGCCGTCGTCGCTTCAATCGGATCGGCCTCAAACTGTTCCCGCGTTTTGATCTGACCGACTCCTTCAAAGGGGAGATCAATGCCAGTGGGCTTACCCAGCCCCAATTTTTCCAGCCAAGAATAATAAACACTAGACTTCATGGTTCTGACGATATGAACCATGCCGACGTTGCTAGAGTATTGGACAATTTCGCTAACGGTCTGAGCCCCACGTGGGCCAGCCTGGTCATAGTCAAAGTTTTGAATCGGCCAACCGCTAACAAAAATCTGTCCCTCATCCTGAAACACATCAGTCGCTTTAACAGTACCTTCCTCAAGGGCGATCGCCACGTTGATGGGCTTAAATGTTGACCCTGGTTCGTAGAGGTCTGTCAAGGCCCAATTTCGCATCGACTCTGGGGTTGCTTGGTAGTAGAGATTAGGATCGTAGGTTGGCTCGGAGGCAAGCGCTTTTAGCGCCCCGTCTTGCACATCCATCACAATCACCGTTCCCCGCTTCGCATGATATTTCTTCATCTGATCCCGCAGGGCAGCGCGGGCAATGCGTTGCAGACGACTATCGACAGTGAGTTGTAACCGGAGGCCGTCCTGCCGCAGCAACTCCTCCGGCAGATTACTCGGCAAGACTGAACCATCTCCTGCCCGCATCATATCCACTTCGGGCGTCGAAGTCTGGAGGATAGTTTGTTGACTATACTCCACGCCCGACTGCCCCTGGAGTGCATCATTCACATAGCCGACCACTTCTGCGAAAAGTTCCTGTTGGGGATAGAGGCGCTGAGGGTGCTGGATCAACTCCAGCCCATCCATCTGTAGGAAGGTAATGCGACGCGACAGGTCTTCTGGCAGGTTTGTAGTAATCTTCAAGCCACTTTCGCCCTCAGAAAACTTTTGCAAGATTTGGGCAGCAGGCATACTGATCAGGGGAGCCAATGCGTCGGCAATTTCCTGCGAGGGTTGCTTAAATAACTTGGGGTGGGCGTACAGGTCATACACAGGTTTGTCAATCGCCAGCACATTTCCTTGCGCGTCTACGATAGGGCGACGTGGGGCAAAGGGGCGAATGGGAACAATCTGCTGGGCTTGGGCCCGTTCTTTCAGTTCTGTGCCCTGAAGCACCTGGATCCGAAAGAGATTTAAGATCAGCAGCACTGCACCGGCGACCAACACGAGCCACACCAGTAATAGACGAAACCAAGTCTGTTCAGTGGCGGGTGGTTTGGGCCGAAGAGTCGGGCCGTTGGGCCGCCGCCGAGTCCTCGACGATGCTTTTGAGTGCGATCGCAAACTAGCGCTAGTTGCCGAGAGTCGCCAGCGAGTCGTCTCCGGCAGTAAGGGCGGTAAGCCCTGAGCAGAGGGCTGTCGCAGCTTCCTCCGAGTGCTAGGTGGCCGTCCCGATGTTCCCAATACTCGCCGCAGGTCAAACCGTCCTCGCCCAGACTGTGCAGGGGAGCGACGGCGTTGCTTTCCAGAAGCGGGGGGGAGAGATCGGGTCATGGGGCAGAGGCAGCAAGCAGAAAGGGAGGCAAATTACCTGGAAGCGGTGGTCTCCCAGAGTTTAGTATCCCAACGGACGGTTGGGAGGGGGGGGACTGAAAGTCGCTTGCGGAATGGGCTGCGGCATCACAGGGACTAAGTGCTGAGGGGGAGCAGGCAAGAACACTGTGTTTTGAGTTCCAGGTAGGACCAACTGGGACTCTGGACTTTCTGCCTGACGTGCCATCTGATTTTTGAGCACTTCATCAGCCGCGACAAGTTGCCGTTCCTGTCGCTGCAAAATTTCAAACTTACGATATTCCCGGCTCCAGAGCTGTTGAGTATAGACCGTCCAGCCATAAACCGCCAGTGCCGCCACAACCGATGCACCTGCGATCGCCGCTGTAGCTTTCTGGGTCCACACCATCGCTGTGAGCCAGGGAGGAGCAACTGGCTGCGTCGGCAGCGATCGCACCTGACTGTAAGGAATACTGGGACGCGGGGCGGCACTCAGCGGAGCAATCCTCGCATGCACGATCTCGGCGCGTGATGTGGGGCGAACCAGGGCAACAGGACTAGTCGCATCAGCAGGACTAACGGATGCGATCGCTAGTTGCGCTTGAGATCGTCGTTGTTTAGACACAGGCTTTAGTGCAGCAGTCATGGTTCACTCCTCCAAAACATCACACCCCAATTCTGGCTTTTCTTCGCCTCCGAAGCATCCAAGGGCCAGAAGCGCAGGGCACCCTTCCACTCAGCCTGAGGGAAACGATAACAGATGCGACTGTAGCTCTATCAAACTGACGGTCGCTAGTTATAGCTATCCCTCTTAGACTACAGCCATTCTTTTGTAGACTACAGCTCTTTTCGATCAGACCAGAATTTCCAGGATTTGTCGTGACGAATTGAATCAGGAAACATAGGTAACAAATTTAAGCCTCAAGAGCGATCGCAGATCTTGACAGGGCATTGATCAAATCGACAAAGCAGGCCAAGGTAATATTCCCCGACTCTGATGAAATTTAACACTGAATGACCTGTGGATATCGCCCAATCTACCTTTTTTTTAGAAAATTCGGTTCATGGCTGGCAGAACTAGCGTGGAGTGAGTGCTGAACGCCAGTTGACACACTAGATTTAATGTGAATTTAGGATAAGCTAAAACCCCTGATGTTCCATGTGCGACGCGCCCGCAACACCTGCTTAACCAGAACTGACGTATTAAGACGTATTAACAACGTATTAAGACGTATTAACAGTTGACATCAGCACGCTAGTGGGGATCAAAGTCGCTGCTTGGGATTGCTAAAGCTTTTCTTAAATCTGCGAATGCCCCAGCCAGACGTATCCCCATCCCTTCTACACAGTTGCTATACCTGAGACAGACCATGACAAGACAACAGCCCTGCTTGCCATCAACACGTAGCCTGGCAAGGCAACGGTTTGTTTTCGAGCGGAAGCTTGGTCTGGAAGCCATTCCCCACGCAATGGTTCCAATCCCTTGTAGGACGCTGGAACCACTCCTGAACGTCTCCTCCGGTTTGCTAGCCTTATGACGACCGCCTCTCCCCTAGATCCGCTGAACAGCCCTCACCCCATTCCCTGGAATTGGGTACTTGCCACACAGACCCAAGCTTCATCCGCAAGAACACCGCGCCTTCGGTACTACCGTACCCAGGCATTGCAGTCACCCGATGGTTGCTACGCCGCCTATAGTCGGCTGCAGATGCAAGTGGCCGCTGAGTTCTACCAGAGCCGGGTGAGCAGCACATTGTTTGTTGAAAACCTGGAATCGGGCGATCTGCATACCCTGACAGCAACTTCACCCCTAGCAGATAATCTTTTTCATCAAATTGAACGGGTTGAGCGCTGGGGAACGATTGCCATTCTGATCCCGGTGGCTTGGTCGGCAATGGGCAATCGCCTGTTAGCTCGCGAGTTTGAATCAGTCTTTGGCAGTGACATCGCCTCGGACTATGCAGTGGTCTGGGATCGGGCGGCGCAACAGACGGTCACTCTGGCACCCACGGGGATCAGCTACACTCATGCCGTTTTACTCGGCTGGAGCCAGTGCCATCCTGACCGTGTGCTGTTTCGCGTTGGAACGCTAGGGGAGGAAGACTGGCATTGCTGGACGGTGGACATGACTGGACAGACCGAACTGGCGGAGGCAGATCAACCCCAGGCCTTCGGGAAAGCGGTTAGCAATGTATGGATGGGGCCACAGGCTTCCTAAGGAGAAGTGTGCTTAATGTCAGTCCTGGTTAAGCGGGGTTTGGGTCACCGCGCCCGGCGCGGTGACCCCTTGCTTTTCTATGCGCGTTGCGCACGGAAAAGCAAGGGGTTCAGCGTATCCCGAATTCACGTTGCTTAAGGAGAAGGACTAGCCTGGGGGTAGCCGTCCCAAGGGCTGACCTCCAGCACTCCGTTAGGTTGAAAGACGACCCGGAACTGGGCGATCGCCTCTGGTTGGGAACGGTTGCCCTCAATCGGGTTATACCGCAGGTCGAGCAGGGGGGTTTCCTTCACATACTTGAGCGCCGCATCGTTACCATAGCGGAAGCCAAGAATATCCCCATTGCGAGCCACCCCCACCCGATAGACCAAGTTCTCGTCAAAGGTAGGGCGAGTGTCCCAGGCCGCATCCAATTTGGATCGGAGTTGCTGGTTGAGTTGGCGCAAGGTTGCCACATCTGTAATGGCAGGAGTGTTTTCCAGAATTCGGTCAAGCTGCTGCGAATCACCAGGTGTTGCTGCGGCGACTGGAGCAGGACTGGTTGCAGCGACGGGAGAGGGGCTTGTGGTCAGACTCGCTGCCGGGGTGGGCGAAGCTGCTGTCGGTGAGGCTGCGGGCGTAGGCGAAGTGCCAGGGAGCGGTGAGGCTCCAGGGGTCGCAGTGACCGTGACTGGTGGCGGAGAAGACTCTGCGGTAGGTTCTGGGCGACGTTCGGGGATGGGTAGGGCAAACAAGGCGATCGCCGCTACTGCCAGACTCGAAACCCCAATCGCAGCAGGCACAACCCGCTTAGCGATGGGTTCCGTACTACCAACATGACGCTTAGGCAGCGGAGCCAGTTTGAGTGACAGATCTGGTAGCGTTTGGGCATCGGCAGCAAGCTGGTCAATGGCATCCACCAAGTCAAACAGTTGGACGGTTTTCAGATCAACCGATACGGGAGCAGCAATCTGCACACCGTTCGTGGTGGCTGCCTCAGAATTCACCGTAATGCGGTGTAGGTTTGGCCCAACCTTCTGGATCTGCACCGGCCCCGATTGCGTCCCATGGGTGTGGGGGATGCCACTCAAAAATTCCTGGGCATACTCGCTGACGGCAGTGGAGAGGTTTTCTAGAAACGCGCGATCGCCCCTTAGCGGCGTATCTTGGCCTAGAAAGCTGCACTCCACACTGAGAACCCGCGAGAGAACGGGGCGTGCAGCGGTGCCTGTGGCTTCGTCTGCAAATCCCTGTACCGTTAAGCGGCAATTGGGCAGACTGTATTGGCGCTGGATTGTCATGCCACCTCTCCGTCGAACAGGCTAAACCAGAGGCGCTGAGTCCCCGCCACCCCGGTGCAGAACAGTAACTGACTCAACAAGGTGAGTGCGAGTTCGTTCAGTCGTTCATCACTGTAGGCGGCGACTGCTGCACGATTAGGGTTCATGCGTGATCGGAAGTGAGCCCGAAAGCGAGTCAGGTAATCCCCCAATAGATAGTGATGATCAGGGGAAAACCCTTTGTCTGCCAATTGCTGATTAGCCAACAGCAATTCACAAATACGAACGCGCAATCGTTTTGCCATATCACTAATCAGCACCACTAGCGCCTTTGCCTCGGTCATGCTGAGATCCTTTCTTTGGCTGCCATGGCGCCGCAGGGGGTTTGCACTCCGCAACTTCCAGAGCGTGACGCGACCTTTGATGACCTCTTGCAAGCCCAATTCCTGCGCAACAGCAAAAATGGCCTCGGAGCCATTAAAGGAGCGCTGCTGTGTACTGAGATTGAGTGCTTCAATGGAGAGCAATAGCGCCTCAATCGACAGGAGGAGCAAGTCAATTTGAACTCGCGCCCGACGGGGAAAAACGTCCCCCAAGTAATCGATATCGGGCAACGAATCAAGCAAAACAGAACTGGGTTGAGCGGGTGGTGTTTGGACTTGCATTCCCTCTAGTACAAATTCAGCAGCGTGACTAACGGATCGTTTGGCAGATTTTTCTGAACCTACAGACAATTCAACCGATTGGCTTAATAAATTGGCAAAACTCGATTACCAACCATAGCAGCTATTGTGCCCAGTAGAACGAATCGGGCATCAATATTGACTGGAACAGACCTAATAGTTTACATTTCAGTCGCTTCACAGCCCCCACAGGACAGACGTTGCCTAAACTTCGACCTTGACCCCACGCCAAAACGCAACATACCCTTCAATCGTTTTGGCGGCCTCTTTGGTGTTGGGGTAATACCAGGCCGCATCTGGGTTGACCTGTCCGTTGACTTCAATAGTGTAGTAACTGGCAACACCTTTCCAAGGGCAGGTGGTGTGGGTGTTACTGGGTTTGAAGTACTCTCGATGAATTGACTCTGGGGGGAAGTATTGGTTCCCTTCCACCACGACGCATTGGTCACTTTCGGCTAATACAGCACCATTCCAGATGGCTCTTGGCATGGGGGCTTGCTCCTATCGCTGCTCTATATTCGTTCGGTAATCTATGTTTGTTCGGTAAGTTGAATGGCAACCTTGAATGGCAACCTTAAGTTGAATAGCAACCTTAATTAGTCTCAGTTGCGGGATTGGTCTCAGTTGCGGGAGACGCAGGACTGGGATGAAATCGCTGAGTGGGAGATACGCCCCACATCGCTTTTGTAATCAGGATGTCACGTGTGACGAAAGGGAGTGGTCGGGTTGCAGGGGCGATCGCCAGATGACACCACCCTCTAAGACAGATGATTGACCGTCCCTCCAATGGTTTATTCTAGCGCCCCAAATCCTAGCCTGGAGGAGGGTGGTGATGCCCCTGAGCGGTGTGTTTTTGTAAACAAGCTTTGCTCAACGACTGTATCGCTGTCACCCAAGTTACTCTTTGGATGAGAACTTTGGATGAGACCCTGAAAAAGACTACTGACTCCTGATTTGTCTGTTGACCGTTTGCTGCTTGCTGCCCCCGGAGACTGCCCCATGACTGCTGTGCTAGATCGTTCTGTTCAGACTTCCTCTCCCTTGTCTGAGGTCAAAAGTCCACCGTTTATTCCAGGAGAGCAATCTGGCCTGAAGCCATTTCTGGATCATCGAGATGCCCAGTCGGTGCCGGAGGTGTTTCGCCGTTGTGCCAGTCATCCCAGCATCAAAAATCGCGTGGCACTGCAAGATCCCCACGCCAAGCCAGAGGTGAGCCTGACTTATGAGGTGTTGTTTCAGCAGATCCAACAGTTCGCTGTGGGGTTGCAGCAGTTGGCGGTGAAACCGGGCGATCGCATCTCCCTGATCTCCGACAACAGTCCCCGCTGGCTGATCGCGGATCTAGGCATCCTCACCGCCGGAGCAGTGGATGTAGTGCGCAGTTCGGCGGCAGACCCAGAGGAGTTGGCGTTTATCCTGGCAAACAGTGGTAGCACCGGGCTGGTGGTGGAGAACCTGGCCACCTTGAAGAAATTGCAGCATGCACTGCATGCTCTACCGATCCGCTTTGCTGTGGTGCTGGCTCAGGCTGAGGCGGAAATGGTTGGCCGTGAGCCAATGGAAGCGATGCAGGTCTTGAGCTTTGCAGCGCTGATGGCACTGGCTGAGGGCAAACCCCTTGAGCCAGTTGACCTGACCCCAGACTCGCTGGCCACCCTGCTCTACACCTCCGGAACAACCGGCAAACCCAAAGGGGTGATGCTGACCCACGGCAATCTGCTGCACCAGATCAACGGGCTATATCAGTTCGCTCAACTACAACCGGGCGATCGCGTCCTCACCATCCTCCCCACTTGGCACGCCTACGAGCGCACCTGCGAGTACTTCCTGTTGTCGCAGGGATGCACCATGACCTACACCAACCTGCGCCATGTCAAGCAAGACTTGAAGCAGTACCAGCCCAACTTCATGGTGGGAGTGCCGCGCCTGTGGGAGTCCATCTACGAGGGCATCCAGAAGCAGTTTCGGGAACAACCCGCTAACAAGCAAGCGCTCGTCAACTTTTTCCTGGACAACAGCCGTCGCTACATTGAAGCCAAGCGTGTTGTGGAGGGACTGAGCCTCACCAATCCCTTCCCTACAGTGGCTCAGAAAGCCGCCGCCAGAGCAGAGATGGCCCTCCGCTGGCCGGCCCATCGCCTAGCCCACAAACTGGTCTACACCAAGGTGAAAGAGGCGACCGGGGGGCAGATCAAACAGGTGATTAGTGGCGGCGGTTCCCTGGCCATGCACCTGGACACCTTCTTTGAGATGATTGGCCTGGAAGTGCTGGTGGGCTATGGCCTGACGGAAACCTCGCCAGTGCTGACTGCTCGCAGTTCGACAGCCAATATGCGCGGCTCTGCCGGACAGCCCATGCCCAACACGGAGATCCGCATCGTCGATCCTGATTCGCGAAAAGTGCTGCCTAAAGGTGAGCGGGGCTTGGTCTTGGCGCGGGGACCACAGGTGATGCGGGGCTACTACGAAAACCCGGAGGCGACAGCCAAGGCAATCGACCCCGAAGGCTGGTTTGATACAGGAGACCTGGGGATGATTGTAGGCGATCGCCACCTTGTCCTCACAGGCCGCGCGAAGGACACGATTGTGCTCACCAATGGTGAAAATATTGAACCACAGCCGATCGAAGATGCCTGTCTGCGGAGCGCCTTCATTGACCAAATCATGCTAGTCGGGCAGGACCAGCGATCGCTGGGGGCGTTGATTGTGCCGAATTTGGAGGCACTGGGGCAGTGGGCGATCGCGCAGGGCGTGCTGTCTCAATTAGACCCGCTAGAGGGGGAAACACTCGCCCATCTGTTGGCCCACGAAAAGGTGCTGGCGCTCTTCCGGCAGGAACTCACTCGTGAAGTGAAGGATCGCCCAGGCTTCCGTCCGGATGACCGAATTGGCCCCTTTCGCCTGCTAACTGAGCCGTTCACCATCGAAAATGGCCTGTTGACACAGACGCTAAAAATTCGTCGTCTAGTCGTGATGGAACGCTATCGCAGTATGATTGAGGACATGTTTGCCTGATCCCCGTTAGGATCCTGACAGATTAAAATTCTTAATGTTTTCGTCAGTAGGCTGCCCTGCTGCTCACTCACGAAAAGGTTGAGAAAGTTGATTGTGATTAGCACTAGCCTATCTGTTTAGGATAACGGGGGCGGGGAGCAACGCTCCCAGCCAGGAGAACCCCGGCACCCCGTCTTCCTCTAGATGGCTGCGGCTCTATCAGGATCCCCCAGTAAGTCGGAGCTATGACATGGGGCAAGGCAATGCCTTGCCCTTGCTGTTGTGGATTCACTTGGATGTAAATTCGCTGCTGTTTCTTGCCAAGCTCTTCACGAAAATACTCATGGACGCTTCCAATTCCCATCTTTTGCTCAAACGTGCTGTCAACGTGAAAGTGATCGTCACCCCCCGCTGGAAAGAGGAGGTACAGCAACAACTGCAAGCTCAGATCAACCAATTCGATGGACAATTGCAGCAACTCGAACTGCAAGGCCAGCGCATGATTACTGAGTTGCAAGGTCAGGTGGCTCAGGTTGGCGAAGCTGCCATTTCTCAGGAAATCAATAATGTGCAGATGCAGGTGAACCAAAAAAAGAGCGAACTGCTAGAGCGCAAAAACCAGATCCTGCAGCAGCTTCAGCAGGTGCAAATGCTGGAGATGGAACAGGAGGTGGGCCAAGGCCAAATTGAAGGCTTCTTCCGCGTTGAGAAGGGCGACAACCTGATCCGCAAGATGCAGGTCGAAGTGCTGTTGCGGGATGGTGTTGTCCAGGAAATTCGGGGTGAGGCCTAGCTGTAAGGGTAGGAGGCGATCGCTGGCTTTGGGGGTGGAAAGCACTACCGTCGCTCCTAGGGCAAATCGTAGATGGTTTGCAGGGATGCTTGCATAGGGATAGCGGCTGGCTGTGGTGTGGTCTGTGACCACACCACTCAACTCCTTAACCAGCCAAATCTTGTGCTAGGTGATTGCCGCTCATCAAGATGAGAACCGCTATCACGTGAATTTGAGATCAGTTGAACCCCTTGGTTTTCCGAGCGCGTCGCACCCCGAAAACCAAGAGGTTTGGCACACCGCGCATCGCATTGTGCCCCAAAACCTGCTTAACCCGAACTGACCTTAAGCTAAAACCAGGGTGAATACGGTCACTTCCGGCGGGCAGAATAACCGACCAGGGTAGTAGGTGCCCAGCCCCCGGTTAACATAGAGCTGGTTGTTACCGACTTGATGCAGCCCTTGCACCCATTCCCAGTGACGCACGATGCGATCGCTGTCTCGCCGCATGTAGGGCAACCAAGAGCGCAGTTCTGTCGGGATGCAGTCGCGCAGCGCAAGGTATAGCGCGTGGGGGGCGCCCAGCCCTGGTAGGTGGATCTGCCCGCCGTGAGTATGACCAGAGAGTTGAAGATCGACACGCCACTGCTGCAACACCTCAGCACAGTCGGGATTGTGCGCCAGCACCAGACGGGGCACCTGGGGGGGCAAAGAGCGAAAGAGCGGGGCGGGGTCAAACTCTTTAGTCCACAAGTCCGCCAGCCCTACGACGGCAAAATCTGCTCCGAACGGGTAAGCAACTTGGTTCCACAGCACTTGAATGCCAGCCTCTGTCAGGGCACGGATGATCGTTGAGCGTCTAGAAGGGCGGGTGTCGTGATTCCCCAGCACGGCGAAAACCCCTGCACTACTTTCCAGGGCCCGCAGACGGGATGCCAGGGAATAGATGGGCTCTGGGCTGGTGGTCACAAAGTCACCCGTGAGGGCAATCAAGTGAGGGTTGGCGCGGTTAGTGGCAGCGATCGCTTGGTTCAACAATTCCTCAGACAGCCGCACTCCATCCCAGTGAAAATCGGAGAGTTGCACAACCCGTAAGCCAGAGAGTCGCTGAGGCAGATTGGCAATCGGCAGGGTCAGGGTTTCAACGCACAGGGGGCCAGTGAGTAGGGCGTGCATAGGGCAGAACCATGAGGGCAAGGAAGGCTAATCTCATCTTGAGCGGTTTTTTTAGGAGAGCGGCAAAACTTAGGGTTTAATCGTGATTCTGCTGCGCCATTGGGGAACTCTAAACATGAACTTTTATCCCGTGCAGGCAAGGTCTACCTCCACTTCGTTTAAGAGCCGTTTGGGTGAGTTCAGGGTGAACTTGGCCCGCAGCGGCGAGTCCTCCTTTCTCCCATTGCCCCATGTCCAGTTTTGGTGAGCCTCCCTTCACGACCTGTGCCCCTTCTAGCATGAGTGGCTCTAGGTACACCCTAGCCGCGAGGCAATCAAGTAACCTGATTTCAGAGGAAGGTATTTCTCTGCGGGAGGACGATCCCTGTCCAACTACCATAACGGGTGTTTCTAATAGTCGCTCCGGTGCGATCGCCACTATCAGGCAGAGCTTCCCTGACAACCAACCTGCTGCCCCAGACAGCACCCAAGTCCCCCCGTCGATCGATTCCGTCTCACCCAAACACGTTGCTACCAGAAATCCTGTGACGCTTTACTTCACTCTCAACGAGCGGGGAGAGATCCTGGCAGTCAACCCTGCTGGGGCGGCTAGCCTGGGCTATGAGGCGATCGCTCTGCTTCATCGCCCCCTCGTTGATCTGCTCCATCCCCAGGATGTTCATCATCTAAAAGCGCAGGGTTGCTTCCGCTGGGCTAATCACCCGGCAGCGGGAGTTGCGCTGCCAGCGCCATCAGATTCCCAGCGCCAGGTGCTCCGGTTTCTCAAGCCCAACCAGGAGATCTATCCGGTGATGGTTACTTGGCAACCGTTGCAAAGTTCTGAGAACAGCACACTCTGGCTGCTGGAAGGACACCCCCAGCAAGAGGGGGACAATCCCCTGGAAACTGCCCGACAACAGTTGGCAGAGTCGGAACGAATTCGAGCCGCTCTGGCCCAACAAATGGTTAGTTTTGTGCGAGATATCCGGCGTTCTCTGGATTTGCGTCAAATTCTGCACACAACCGTACATCAAGTGCGCCGGATGCTCCAGGCCGATCGCGTCCTGATCTGTCACAGCGGTGCCACCGAGCAGGGGGCCATTATGGTTGAGGCGATCGCCCCTGGCAGCAGTTCCCTGCTGGAGCAGCCCCTCTCTCCAGACTGGTGCAACGAAAGTATCGACCACACCTACCGAGATGGTAAGGTGCGAGCCTTTGCTGACCTGACCCAGGCAGGAGATGACTCACAACCGTCGGAGGCGCGCCACCACCTCGACGTGCGAGCAAAACTGGTCGCTCCGATTCTGAAAGGTGAGCAAGTTTGGGGAGTGCTGATTGCCCACCAGTGCCACCACCCCCGCTCCTGGCAGAACTGGGAAGTAGAACTGATGGGGCAGATTGCGGCTCAGGTGGAAATTGCCATCCAACAGTCGGAACTGTATCACCAAGTGCAGCGACTCAACGCCGACCTGGAGCGCCAGATCCAGATCCGGACGGCGCAACTGCAACTGGCCTACAACTTTGAGGAAACCCTCAAGCGGATCACGGATAAAGTTCGCGATAGTCTCGATGAAGACCAGATCTTGCAGGCGGCAGTGCAGGAGTTAGCCACTGTCATTGGCGTAGGAGCCTGTAATGCAGCGCTCTACAACCTAGAGGAAGGGACTTCGACCATTCGCTACGAGTACACCACAACGGTTTCTCCTTCTCAGGGGCGAGTCTCGCAGTTGTCTGCCTTCCCAGAAATTTATGGGCAACTGTTTCAAGGACAATACATTCAGTTTTGCTCTGTTACACCCAACCCGGTGCGCGGTCATGTCGCGATGTTATGCGTGCCGATTTTTGATGACAAGGGCGTTTTGGGTGACCTGTGGCTGATCAATCAAAAATACTACGCCTTCAGCGACCAGGATATTCGCCTCGTGCAGCAGGTTGCCAACCAGTGTGCGATCGCCCTCCGGCAGGCCCGCCTATTCCAAGCTGCTCAAGCCCAGGTGAAGGAACTGGAGAAACTAAACCGTCTCAAGGATGACTTCCTCAGCACAGTTTCCCACGAACTGCGGACTCCCATGTCGAACATCAAGATGGCAGCGCAGATGTTAGAGATCGTGCTCCGCCAGGGCGGTGTGCTTGGGGATGTGTCCAGTCGGGCCAACCGCTACTTTCAAATCTTGCATGATGAATGCCAGCGTGAAATTCGCCTGATTAACGACCTGCTAGACCTCTCTCGTTTGGATGCCGGGACAGAGGTCTTCACCCCCACCACCATTGACTTGGCAACTTGGATTATCCCCATCCTGCAGCCCTTCCAGGAACGGCTCGCAAACCATCAGCAACAGTTTGAACAGCAGATTCCAGAGCATCTACCGCTCGTCACAGACCCCGGCAAACTCGAACGGGTGCTGGTGGAACTGCTGACCAATGCTTGCAAGTACACCCCTGCCCAGGAGCGAATTATCCTGTCGATCCAGGTGCTGCCACTGTCCCATGAACCTGCTTCCTCTAGAACAGCCCAACCTCAAGGCTGTCTGCAAATTCAACTGACCAACACAGGAGTTGAGATTGCTGCGGAAGAATTACCCCGCATTTTTGAAAAGTTTTACCGCATCCCTAACAATGACCCCTGGCAGTATGGAGGGACAGGGCTAGGGTTAGCCCTCGTGAAAAAATTGGTGGATCATCTAGGAGGCAGTATTCAGGTCGCTAGCCAGCAGCAGCAAACTTCCTTTATCCTCACTCTCCCCCTCCGGTGTGCGACTGCCTCAACCTCAGGTCGGCTGAACCGAGCTTGAAGGCAGCATTGGTTAAGCCGATGTGGGGCCAGTGGCACGGCGTGTCTCGCCCCACCAATCGTTCGCGCTCTAAAGCACTTGCCATGCCTGGGCGACAATCTCGCTCAGCTCTTGACGGAGCGCTTCGTCAAGCACTGCATCATCTGCCATCACTTCGGCAGTCAGTTCATCGAGCGATCGCCCCTGAGCGCGAGCCAGTTGAATCACTCCGGCGATCGCCGCCGCCACCAGCGCCTCATCAACAGGCTGTTGGCGGAGGGCCAATATTTCTTGAGGGCTGGTCGGGATGGGATAATGCATAGCGAGATCGGTCACACTAAATACTGGTCACACTGATAGGGGATGCTACAGCGGGATTACCGCTTTTCACGAATTATGAGAAATTCGTAACTTAGTTTTAAGAAACAGGTGTACTGTAGTGTAGCGTACTTTTTGCCGCTGTCAATTCTATTTGCTGAAGGTTTTTGGAGTATTTAGAAGGATTTAAATTTCTGCGATGAGACAACTGCTTTACCTGGAAATTCCAACACCCAACACAGACGCTGTGCGTTCCTGGCTGGGGCAAACCTTTCAACCCTGTGCGGGAGCAAAACGCATTACACCGGATGGGGTGTGTATTGAGTTGTCTCAGGGTAACCCCTCTGAAGCCTCCGATGCTTCAGCTTCAGGAAATCTTCCGCTCGAGATCTCCATCTTTGTCTGGGCGGTGCAGCGCACCACTTATCTCAAAGCCTTTCGCTGGGGAGAATCGACCTCTCCCGAAGAACGGCAGATCCTAGCACAGCTCGAACGAGACGTGCGCGATCGCTTCCCCAACCGCTACCCCGAACTGCCCACCATCGACCTGACCCAGCAGACTATCTTCGACGCACTTGCGCCCCACTATCCCCTAACGGTCAAATACTTCCGCCGCATTCCCAACGGAGAGTACGACCTTACCCGCGTCTACTGGTGGGAAAAGCGCTGGCGCGAGGGAGTCCGCACACCCCAGCAACCTCGGCAAGTCGTCTTCTCTACCCCCCTCTCCTCTTCCTCCCTCCCCTCTCCCCCCTACGACCTCATTTACATTGGCGGTGCCTTGGGTGTGATCCATGCCGCAGTTATGGCTCGCCTCGGCTACCGAGTGTTGCTCCTGGAGCGGATGCCCTTTGGTCGTATGAACCGGGAGTGGAACATTTCCCGGCAAGAGTTGCAAACCCTGCTGGATCTGGGGCTGTTCACACCCGCCGAGTGCGAAAGCATGATTGCACGAGAGTATGTGGACGGCTTTCACAAGTTTTTTGATGCCAACAATCCGCCCCAGTGCAAGGCTCCTGTCTTGCATACCCCGACTGTCCTCAACGTATGTCTGGATGCAGAGCAATTGCTGCGCCTTTGCGGCGAAAAATTGCGCGCCGCAGGCGGCGAAATTTGGGACGAGACGGAGTTTCAACAGGTCGAGATTGGGAGCGATCGCGTCACTGTTCAGGCCACCCAATTGCCCACAGGCCAGTCCCGCACTGCCGTGGGCCGGTTGCTGGTTGATGCAATGGGCACGGCTTCCCCAATTGCGTGGCAACTCAACGGCGGACAAGCCTTCAGCAGCGTGTGTCCGACGGTGGGAGCCGTGATTGAACGGGGGTTTGCACCCGGCGTATGGGACTCTCGCTACGGTGATGTGTTAAACAGTCATGGCGACATCTCACGGGGACGACAACTGATCTGGGAACTGTTTCCAGGCCGCGATCAGGAACTCACCTTCTACTTGTTCCACTACCACCAAGTTCACCCCGAAAACCCCGGTTCACTGCTGGAGATGTATGAGGACTTCTTCGCGATTCTGCCGGAGTACCGCCGCTGCGACCTCGACCAACTCGTCTGGCGGAAAGCGACCTTTGGCTACATCCCCGGTCACTTCAGTATTCGCAGCAGCGATCGCAAAATTGCTGTTGATCGCCTGATTGCTATTGGGGATGCCGCCTCCCTGCAATCTCCCCTTGTATTCACTGGGTTCGGTTCGCTGGTGCGAAATCTGCCTCGCCTGACGGATTTGTTGGATACTGCCTTGCGCCACGACCTGCTAACCGCCCCCTATCTTAGCCAGATCCGCGCCTTCCAGAGCAATATTGCGGTCACCTGGCTCTTTTCTAAGGGCATGATGGTGCCAACGCACAAATTCATCGCCCCCGAGCGAGTTAATTCCATGCTCAACACTTTCTTCGGTATCCTGGCCGGCGAAGACCCCGCCGTTGCCGATCGGTTCGTGAAAGACCGGGCCGGCTGGGTACCGTTTAACCGCATGGCGCTCAAGGCGGCCTGGCAAAATCCATCGCTTCTTTTGTGGATCTGGGAACTTGCAGGCGCACGGGACTTATTGCGCTGGCTGGGGAGTTACGTCAATTTCACCCTGACGGCGCTGGTCAGTTGGCTGTTGCAATGGGTGCCAGATCTGGCCCGCCGTCTGCAGCCTTGGCTGGAGTCTCGCAACCCTGCTCTCTGGTTTCGTCTGCTGGCCTGGAGTTATGCCCTCACCTATGGGGTTGGTCGTCCTCCCAAGCCAGCGCGATCGCAAGGCAAGCTCACTCCAATTCAGGCTGCCAAAGAAGCACTCGCCCAATCGCTAGCAGAGGTCAACACGCCTGCCACTCATCGAGATTCCTAGGTGAACCAGCATGGGAACCCCCACCCCCTTCTCTGCCGGACTTGCCCTGCGACTGCATCCCCAACAGGACCTCCGCGTTGAACTAGACCAATGGGTGCAACAGGAGGGCTGGGAGGCTGCCTGCGTCGTCACCTGTGTTGGCAGCTTGACCCGGGCGGCTTTGCGCTTCGCTGCTCAAGAAGAGGCCACCGTGTTGGAGGGACGGTTTGAGATCGTGTCGCTGGTGGGGGTAATGTCGGTACACGGTTCCCACTACCACATGGCGATCGCCGACTCCACGGGTCGCGTTCTGGGAGGACACGTCCTTCCGGGTTGCCTCATCTACACCACCGCAGAGATTGTGATTGGTGTGTTGCCTGGTCTTAGTTTTCGGCGAGAGTTTGATGCAGAGACGGGGTATCGGGAGTTGGTGATTCGAGGGTGAGGGGGGGAGGGGAGGTAGCCCCAGAACCCTCAATGTTCTGTGCGCGTCGCGCACAGAACATTGAGGGTTGCAGCATATCCGGCATTCATGTTGAGGGAGGTGAAGGGGGTGAGGAGGGAGAGCCAGCATCCAAAAGCGCAAATCCAAAGCAAATCCAAAGCAAATCCAAAATTATCAGAGGGTTACTTGCGTTTGGACTTGGTTTTGGGTTGAAAGCCCAGTTTTGCAGGTTTTTGGGTCCGTTTCGGCAAGGGCGTTGGAGCCGAGACCGTAGTCGGAGCAGTTGCTTGGGGCGAACCGTTGTGGCGGAGTTCGACGTATTTCATGTTTTGCTCACGGATCTTGGCATCCTCATCGTTGTAGAAGAAGGAGAGCAGGGCAAAGCGTCGTCCGGCGGTGACTGGAGTGGCCTCGTGGAGGAGCGAGCAGGAGAAGATGATGGCCTCTCCGGTGTCTGGGCGATACAGGTGCTGACCAAACTCTGGGAAGCGCAGACATCCGCCTTCATACTCTCCGGTGTTGAGGTTGAGGCTCATGGCAAAGCGACGGTGGACGGTGCCCTTGGTGGTGTTGTCGCGGTGGCGGTTAAAAAAGCCGCGATCGCTCGCCTCGTAGCAAGCCACCAGATGTCGCTCAAAGCGGGTGATGCTGAACTGGAACGCTTTCTCGATTTCAGGCCGAACGCGGCGCAGGATGCGGGCGTTGATCTGCTCCAGCAATTCTTTTTCCTGGATCAGGTAATCGCGTCGTTTCTTAAAGTCTGGGTCTAGGATTTCAACCGTTTTGCCGTCAACTTGACGCATGAAGCCAGAATCGCTGCCGCCATCGGCCTCGTACAGGTCGATCAGGTGTTGACAGAGCGATCGCTCTAATACATTAGGGATTAGCAGAACAGGAGCTTGCCGCTCGGCCATACGCGGCTCTTCCTGCGGCGGCAGGCTGGCCAAAAACGCGAAGACCTGCTGGACATGCTGTCCCTCGTGCTGCACTGGGAAAATTCCAATGATCTGGAGACTTTCGTTGAGGACAAAGGTGGTCGGGGTGTAGGAAAAATTGGTTGCTGAGGAGGCACACACACCATACCGCTGGCTGACTGCCCGGTCGAAGTCCCAGAAAAATTTGCAGTAGGTAGGATTCTTGATTTGACTGGCGAGATGGGCGTCGTTGGGATCTACACTCACGCCAAAAAAGGGAACGTTGAGGGCAGCAAACTGGTCTTGATGGGCACAGAACTCTGAAACTAAAGCGGCAAGCTGGCGATCGCTCGTTGTCCCAAAAAAGCACAACACACTGCGATAGCCCCCTACTGAGCTGAAGTGGTAGTGGGGATTGGTAGGAGTCGGAGCAATAAACCAGGGGGCTGGATCACCAACGGTAAGCGCAACCATATGCAGCAATCACCATCAGAGTTGCTCATCAACTTTAATCGGTTGGTGCAAAGATGACAACCTGGAAAACACGACCCTAACAATTCTCATGCCAACTCCGGCGCTGATTGAGTCAGTGTGTTGTGGTATCAAACGAGCACTGCGCCCGCTTTACGCCACAACACACTGCTACTCTGGACTACTCTGGATTGGGGACTTGCAACTTGAGATGGCAGAAGCCTGACGGTGCAATGGACTCAACGCCATGCATGCAACAGGCTAGGGAGTGCTCTACAGGGTGCAGGACTCCCCTGGAAAACACCCTAGGCGGCAACTTGAGAGTCTTTCTGGGGCTGTTTTGCCGCTTCTGCCATCAGGCGAATGTAGAGATGACTTAGGCGGGAGGCAACGCTCTCCCAGCTAAAGCCGATTTCTACACGGTGTCGTCCCATTCTGCCGAGTTCATTGCGCCAGTTGCGATCGCTCAAAATGCGGTCAATGGCGCGGGTAAAGGCATCCACATCTTTTGGTGGGGCCAACAGCCCTGTGACTTCGGGGATGACGGTGAATTGCAGCCCCCCGACGTTGCTGGCAACCACTGGGGTCCGACTTGCCATTGCTTCAATTGGCACCAAGCCGAAAGGTTCGTAGTGACTGGGCACGACACACACATCTGCTGCCGCATAGTATAGCGGCAGGGTTTCATCTAGGCGACCGGGGAAGGTTGTAATCGACTCTAGCCCCAGTTCTCGCACAATGCCTTCGATGCGATCGCGCTCCAACCCGTCACACTGGCCGGGACGACTGCCCCCACCGATGATCAACTGCAGGTTCCCCTCGGCCCGGAGAGAGGACTGGGCGATCGCTCGCACCAGTGTCTCAATCCCTTTGCGGGGGTCAAACCGACCGACGTAGAGGGCGACTCTGGCATCGGGGTCAATCCCCAACTGCTGCCGCGCTTCGGCCTGGGTGACCTGACCAAAGCGGTTGATGTCGGTGCCACAAGGAATCATCTCAATATTGCCGTAGGGCGAAACGAGCGATCGCATGTGTTCCCGTTCCTGGGGACTGGTGGCAACCACGCAATCAGCCGTTTCTAGACAGGTCTTCTCGATCATCAGACGCTTGCTGGCGATCGGCGGCATCTGCTGCAACGTCTGATACTTCACCGCCCCTAGCGAGTGGTAAGTATGCACCTGCACCAGGGAATGCTTTTGCTTCAACAGCATTCCCACCCAAGAGGACAGCCAGTAATGAGTGTGGATCAGCCTGTAAGAGACACCCTCCTGACGGCAGAAGTCCTCAAAGGATTTAACATATTCAGGTAAATAGTCCACCAGTTGATCGCGTCCCATAAAGGAAGCCGGACCAGCCGCCAGCCGAATTGTTCGGCAATGGGGTTGGTGCTGAACAATGGTGGGTTGTTCGGGATGGCTGCGGCGAGTGAACATATCAACTTGCCAGCCGTATTTCGCAAGGGTTTCCCCCACCTGGCGGACGTAAACATTTTGTCCACCAGCCTCTTCTTGTCCAATCTCCGCAGCAGGGTCACCGTCAATAGAAATTAGTGCGATCCGATGCTTTTGGGTTAAAAACATAGCTCTTTTTGGGGTTAACATCTCGCGTCCTGAGTCACTAAAGTGAGTCAAAGTCAGAGCAAAAGTTGCATTCAAAATCAACCCCAGTGTTGTATCAGGCCTCTAATCAGGCCATCCTTGATCGACATTAGAAATGGGTATTTTGAATACAAAATTCTTAGCAACTCTCCTCCGTGATCAAGGACGAGTACGAACACGAAACAAATACTAGTCAAGACGACAGACGAGAATCAGGAAAGTGTTGAAAACCGAATGACAACAAAAGGAATGGCCGTTTGAGTACGCGCTTCTCTGCAAGGTTTTGCACAACTATCTTGCGTTCGCTCCCAATTAAAACCGAACCTAATTTGACAGGAAAGGGACTGCCCCACCATCGACCATTTGCAGGATCAGCACTGACTAAAAGGCCATCGTTGGGAACAGCAATACTGCTCCGAAACTGCTCTTCAAGATAGAAGCCTGAAGAAACACTGAATTAGGCAAACTTATTTAACTGTTTGAAAACATAGCTCACAACTATGGAATTAGTCAACGTGAGTTGGTTTGAGTCGATTAAGGAGTGGAGTCGAGACTAAATCGTGCTCAAAATCGGGCAAAACTTGCATCGCGAGTGTTGTAGGATTTTGGGTGTTGCTGATCAGTTGCTGATCATAAGCACTGCAAATAAGCGTTGCGAAATCCGCTTACAGAGAGTGTTTCGCAACAAATTGAAGACAAGCGCTCCACATTCCAGTTGAGGCAGGTGAGTATCGTTTTTTTACACAATCAGGCTGATTATTGGTCTCGCCAACTGTTCATGGTGTACTTAAGAAGAAGCGTTTGCTAACAAGGCGATGCTTCGCCCTCCAGTCAATCGGAGTAAAACCATGAGGGTCCCTCTACTTGCTGTTCAGAAATTTCTTTTTACCGCAGCGACTAGTTCAAATCCGTCGGAAACACCGCAGTGGGATGTACACGTAGAGGTCACTACTGCTGATATTCGTGCGCCAGAACCTTTTCCGGCGACGATCCCCGGTTATTTTGTCGAGAGCACCGCGCCCATTAACACCGAGGATCAAGAAGTTCCAGACAATGCCTTTATTGATCCCAATCAGCAGAGTCGGCTGACCAACCCGATCGATGTGGAGGCGAGTTTTCGTCAAGCCGTTCGGCAAATTGCAGATCACCTGACGCGACCGCAAGCCGATGACACCTCCCCCGAACTGGTCGTCTTGATCCACGGCTACAACACAGGCAGAGCCAGTGCTGAAACCTGGTATAAGAGTGTCTTTCAATACGTCAACCGGACTGATCCGGCGATTCAACAGAACAAGAACGCGGTGTTTGTGGGATACCGCTGGCCTTCAGAAAACATCAACCTCAGTTGGGGGGGGCTAGGAGATGCCCTCAAAGCCATGCCCATTGTGCCCCGCATTATGTTGCGGGTGGAGTTTGTGGTGGGCATTGTGGCGGCGATCGCCCTGCTTCTGGCAGAGGGGTTTTTGTTCGGTTGGAGTGGTTGGTCACGCGTTCTGATCGATCTGCTGCTGCTGGTGTTGTTGGGGATGGCTTGTCTGCTGGGTGCAGTCTTTCTTTCGCTGGTGTTGCTGCGGATGAGTGCCTACTTCCGCGATTCCTACCGGGCCACTCATTACGGCGTTCCTGACTTGGTAGAACTGTTGCGGGCATTGGACAATGCCATCGGCGATCGCTCCCTAGATGAGAAAGTGAAACTCACGCTGATCGGCCACAGCATGGGTGGTTTTGTGGTGACCAACACCGTCCGCATTCTCTCCGATGTGTTCGACAGCCGATCCATTGAAAAGCATCCAGACGCTTGTATCGGTCATGCCTTTAGGTTGGAACGGTTAATTCTGGCCTCGCCCGATATTCCGGTTCTGACGATTGCCTCTGGGCGGGCAAATTTTCTAGCTTCTTCCCTGCGTCGCTTTTCCGAGGCTTACTTGTTCAGCAACCAGGGCGACATTGTGCTGCGCATTGCTTCGACTGCTGCCAACTACTTCTCGTTTCCAGCCAAGACCCGCAGCAGTGGCTATCGCTTGGGTAACGTGGCGATCCGGAGCGATCGCTACGGCATTGTCAACCTCGACAGCCTCCAGTCTACCTATGCCCCTGAACTCGCGGGAAAAACTTCTGCCCGCCCCGAAACAGCCCTACAGCAAATCTTTGTCAGCAATCTGCCGATCGATGATCCCATGACAAAGACCGATGCAACACCTGGGATTGCCTCTCGTTCAAAGCTGCCGCGTTCCATTGCCGAAATCTCGCGGCAACGCTTCCGTACCGACATCGATCGGATGTCCCTAGCGGATTTGTTTACCTACTTCGACTGTACGGACTATAAGGACGTGGGCGATCGCAACCCCACGCAAGAGACTGGCCTGCTGACCCGGGCCCGGCGCAAAATGATTTTAGGCTTTTGGGATTACTTTCAACTCACCCGCGATTATGGCAAACCCCCCAACAAGGGCCGTATCGATGTCCACGGTGGCTACTTTGAGGGGCAATTTTCTAAAGAAGTGATCTATCGGCTTGCCTTTTTAGGATTTGATGGGCTGCAACAATCGCTGCGATCGCCGGAAGATTGCCTCGCCAAATTTGACACCCGCTGCCGTGAAAAGGGGATCAAAGTCCTCCTATCTCCCTTGCGCTATTGGGTGAATGTGCAAAAACAAGACCTAGCCAAGGCAAGACTACGGATGCTCAATGAAATTGAAGCCAACTAGTGCATTGGGCGTTGCTGCTCTAACTAATAATTTTTTGAGTGAGGGGTGCATGAAGTGCACCCCTCACTCAAAAAATTATATTTGGCTTAAGCAAGGCTGTACATTGAAACCACTAGTACAAAGTATGGCGCTACACGCATAGGCCCGCTCGTGGTGAGCGAATGCGGCACCAAGAGTCGGAGATTTGCACCCGTAAGGTGCAAATCTCCGACTCCTAGCTTGCACACTAATATGCCACAGGGAAGTTTATGCCACGGGGGAAATGTTACCGTGCCCCTGCTTCCAGATCAGGCTGGACACCATATTTGTGGTCACGTGGGCAACCACGGGCACAAGGAGGTTGCCCGTTTCGACCGCACCGATCCCCAAAATGACGCCCACGACGGTTGCCCAGATAACGTAGGGCCACTGCTTTGAGCCGCTGAAGTGTAGCACCCCAAAACAGAGACTAGAAATCGCTACGCCTACCCAGTTCAAACCAAAAGCAGGCAACATCACACCGCGAAACAGCAACTCTTCACTCATGCCGGGCAGCAACCCTAACCAGATCAGATCGACAACCGAGAGCGGACGAATCACTAGATTCAAATAAAAGTCAGCGCTGTTGCGGTAGTCTTCCCAGAGTCGGTAGACTATCCAACTCGCTGCGGTGATCCCCAGTCCCAACGCCACACCAAGTCCGGCACTCAGCCAGTCCAGACGAACAGGCAGCAGAGCAGCATTCCCGAAAGACAACCAGATGCGGGCCACAATCAACAGTATCACCGCAGTGACCCCCATAGCAATCAGGACTTGCACGCGGCTGAGCGGTTCAAACTGAGGTTCTTGAGACGGTTCGTTCACAGTTGCATCGGTGAAAGAAAAATACAGTGAGGAGAAGCTCCTCGTTCAAGGCTAACACTGCACTCATTGAGATGGAGCCTAACCCAGCGGAACATGGCTGCTGTCAAGGGAGACAAGGTTGAGCTCCCAGCGACACGATGACCACACTCTATCCGAAGGGTTTGGTTTCAAACCCCGGCAACGGTTGCAGAGGAGCAATCGCTGGCTCCAAAGCCGCTGGACTTAACCCCGCTTTGTGTGCCACCATCACCCCTAGGGCTTCTAGGTAAGATTCTACGGCGATCGCAGTGATCCCCAACTGTTGAGCCGTCACTGCCATGCGAGTCGTGTTATTGCGAACGGTGATAATCTGAGTTCTGGTCTGCTGACTGAGGCTGAGTACCGCACTACCCCCACAGGCAGAAGCAGGCACCACCAGAGCATCCACTTGGTCACTCCAGATATCGGTCGGTTGGCTAGGGGGCTGCGTGACGAACTGGGGAGCCCGACTCAGCCCCACCAGCACGCAGGGCAGAAAGGTGTAGCCCAGTTCTTCAGCAGCGGACTTGGGCGATAGGTGGGGGTCTAGTGGCAGGGGAGACAAGGCTGGCGCGTGGGCGCAGGGAAGCCTGAACGTGCGGACGACTAGGTGGCTAATGACCGCTTCGGCCCCCGCCAGTGGATCCACCCCCTGGCCATGACGGTAATTCTGCAATGCTTCGCTGCCAGTGTCATCAGGAAACCGAGCAACCACAGCGATCGCCTCGGCCCCCGCTTGGTGGATTAGCTTCTCTGCGGCTCGCAGCAGGCTATCAGGGTTTTCGATCGTGCCCCAAGTGGCCCCAGAACTGGCAGTCCGCAACGATACATGCAAGGGCGCATCAGTCACGACATACTCTGTCAACGTCAGGCCTAGGGTGGCACGGGCCGCATCGGCGACCTGCACATGACGCAGCCGCAATTCCGGCTCTATACCAGCATCTAACAGCAGACCGATGCGGTTTTGGTGGACGGGACGCAACCCCCACGCTCCAGCAGCAAACTGATCTAATCCATATCCCTCGACATAAAAAGTATTACAGGTGGGCCAGTAGAGGGAAGCGCCATTCAGCACGTTGGGATGGGTAATCACCCGGTCAGCAACCTGGGCGATCGCCTTCACAACGGGGAGCGCATCACCAGCATAGCCCCCGATCGCAGCACCAATGCCGGTGGGCACCACAACCATGGCCGTATAGGGACGCCACACACTCATGCGACGTCAATCCGAACGGTCACGACCGCCTCAATCTGAAGCGTTTGGGTGGTGGCATTGACCGCAGTGATTGCCCAGCGGAGGGGGTCGCCGTAGCGTTGCAAAGACCGAGCGATCGCCACCTGAAGCTCAGCCACAGAGGGCGCGATCGGCACCTCAACCGTAATGAACTGAGTCATAAACGGGGTCACCATCGCCCTTACCTCTTCTGGAACTGCCCAAACTGCAGCTCGTAGACTTCGTCTTCTTTCTCGGTCACGACTTTAAGGTTGGAACGCGGATAGGCAACACACAGGAGGGCATACCCTTTCTCCTGAAGTTCTTTGTTAATACCCATGCCATCGGATTGTTCGACAGTTCCTTCCAAAAGCTGTGCGGCACAGGTGGTGCAAACCCCCGCGTTGCAGGAGGAAGGCAGGTCTAAGCCAGCGGCCTCCGCTGCTGCCAACACCGTTTCAGAGGCAGATACCTGAAGCGTATGCGTGCTACCCTGGTGCAAAATCTCAACCGTATAAGTCTCAGCCATAGGGCATTGGAAAAGTTGCATTTCTTAAAAATCAACAGATTTCATTGTTCCACGAATTGTGTTTCACGAATTGGCGCTTTTGGTTTTGCTGTGAAAGCATAACTAGCCACTCTCAACGAGAGTGAACCAGCGTGAACCAGTGTGAACCAATGAGAATGACCCAAGCTTGGGAAGCGAATGCAGGATGGCTGCCAGAAGTGGGCTAAAACCCGTCTGAAACCAAACTAAATAAATATGGCTGAAAGCGAAAGATGACTAGATTAGGTTCAATGACATCTGCTCGCTGTGAACAGGCTGCTTCGAAACAGGGATTGCTTTTGCTCAGCGCGGCTGATCCTCAGTTCAAAGACACATCGGGGAATGTGCGCTTAAACTCGTCTAGTAAATCGTCTAGTTCCTCGATCGCCTGGTTTACGTCAATTCTTAACGTCCCTAGGTCGGGTTGCTCCAGCAGGCGCAGCAGAGATTCGCGCTTGCTCTCCATCAACTTAATGCGATCGCGCAGGAATTGAGGGTCTAACATAATGAGCCGTTATATCCGAGAGGGCGTCACGTTTCATCCTACCAAAGCCACTCCAGGATAGTGAATAATTATGAAGACACCCTTAAGGTAGATCGCAATGTTTGGTCGCTATTCTCTCGGCACGCTCGGTTTAGTTGTGGGCGGCATTCTAACTGTGGTTGGTTTCTATGCCTACTTTTCCCATAGCGCAACGTTAAATCTCGTTGGCTTTTTCTATGGCATTCCCCTACTCTTGGGTGGGTTGGCGTTGAAAGCAGCAGAGTTAGAACCTGTCCCGTTTTCTCAGCCCACGCCCCCTGAAGTGTTGAGCTTGCGAGAACAGCAGGCGACCGATACGCAAAACCAAATCCGCAAGGATGTGACCCGCTACCGTTACGGCCAGGCAGCCCACCTGGACTCGTCCCTCGAAAGCTTGGGCTTGAGTCCGAGTGATGAGGAGCGCCCTATTCTGGTGGGCATCCGAGAAGAGGCGATCGCAGGGGCCTATGCTCTTGTTCTGGAGTTTGACTCTGACTTAATTTCGTTTGAGACCTGGCAGAGCAAACGAGAAAAAATTGAACGCTTTTTTGGGCCAGGCATTCGGGTCGAGCTAAACCAGCCTGCTCCCGACCAAGTTGAGGTGATGCTGATTTCTCTGGGATCTGCTGCCATGGCTGCATGATGCTCTGTCCTAACCTATGTGCGTAGCGCTATATTTCTCGGTTGCAAGCGCTTTGGAAGGACTTCACCGATTCAAAGCTCCCTTGAAACCCCCTACAGTCCTTTTCAAGCACGTGAAGTCTAAAGTTTTTGTTGAGAGCGACGCTCAGCGTCGCTCTCAACAAAAATGAGTGACGTGAGGCCGAGATAAACTAACGTCAGTTCTGGTTAAGAGGGTTGTGGGCACCGCGCTCGGCACG